>NZ_JBKGGX010000006.1:0-254985 GCF_052041925.1 Pseudomonas sp. SMN5 | reverse complement strand
GCCATAAAACATGCGAAAGCTCGTGACAAATTTGCACACTTATTTTCGAGCCGGAGCACTAGAATAGCCCCACCTTAGCTGAGCCAGAGCGCTATATGCCCGATCCGTCAGACGTTGATAGGTTGTCAGATCTACCCCTGGACGATCTGGTGGCATGTCATGAATGCGACCTATTGATGCGCAAGCCCCACCTGGCCCGCGGCGAGAAAGCCGAATGCCCTCGCTGTGGGTACGAGCTCTATGCCCATCGACACAACGTGGTCGACCGCAGTCTTGCCTTGGTTATTGCCGCTTTGTTGTTATACATACCGGCCAACTTTTTACCCATCATGCAACTCCATTTACTCGGACAGTCTTCCCAAGACACCGTGTGGAGCGGCGTGGTCGGTCTGTTCGACACGGGTATGCAAGGTGTGGCGGTCGTGGTTTTCCTATGCAGTATGGGCGTCCCGCTGCTCAAACTGCTTTGTCAGTTGGCTGTGCTGCTGACTATCCGCTTGGGCATCGGTCGTAGCTACGGTTTGTTGCTGTATCGCATTTATCACCATCTGCGAGACTGGGGCATGCTCGAGGTGTACTTCATGGGCGTGCTGGTGGCCATCGTCAAGTTGGCCGACATGGCTTCCATCACGATAGGTCTTGGCCTGCTCTGCTTCGTCAGTTTGCTGCTGATCCAGGTCTGGCTCGAAGTGGTGATGTCACCGCATCAGATCTGGCAGGCGTTATCAGGAGAGGATGCCCATGAGGGCGATTGATGCAGGCATTCTGATCTGTACCGAATGCCATGAGCTGAATCGACAGGATCCCCAGCTCGACCGTCAGACCTGTACTCGCTGTGGCGCACGGATTCATCCCCGTCGCCCGAACAGCTTGATGCGGACCTGGGCGCTGTTGCTCACCGCCGCGATTCTGTATATCCCGGCCAACCTGCTGCCGATCATGACTATCAATTCGCTAGGCCAGGGCGCCCCGAGCACCATCATGGCCGGCGTCATCGAGTTGGTACACCACGGCATGATTCCTATCGCCGCCGTTGTGTTCATCGCCAGCATCCTGGTGCCCACCTTCAAGCTGGTGGGCATTGCCTTGTTGCTGTTCTCCGTGCAGCGGCACCAGCCGATGACGGCGCGTCAGCGCATCCTCATGTACCGTTTCATCGAGTTCATCGGTCGCTGGTCGATGCTGGATATTTTCGTGATTGCCATTCTTGTGGCCGTGGTGAATTTTGGCCGGCTCGCCAGTGTCGAAGCCGGGCTCGGTTCGATTGCTTTTGCCAGCGTAGTGATTTTGACGATGATTGCCGCAGTAACCTTTGATCCCCGACTGATTTGGGATAACACGGAGTCGGATAACGACCATGACTGATTTGCCTACCGCTAAAATCCGACCGGCTTCGAACTGGTCGGCCATCTGGGTCCTGCCGCTGATTGCCTTGATCATCGGCGGTTGGCTCGGCTGGCGGGCTTATAACGACACCGGAATAGAAATCAGTGTGCGCTTTGAAAGCGGCGAAGGCATTCAGGTCAACAAGACTGAAATTGTCTACAAGGGCATGACTGTCGGCAAGGTGAAGAACCTGACGCTCGATGACGAAGGTAACACCAAAGGGGTGATCGCCACCGTCGAGATGAACAAGGACGTCGAGCAGTACCTAAAGACCGGTACCCGTTTCTGGTTGGTCAAGCCTAGCGTCTCGTTGGCCGGGATCACCGGCCTGGAGACCCTGGTTTCGGGCAACTATGTGGCGATCAGCCCGGGGGAAGGGGAGTCGACCCGCAAGTTCAAGGCGCTGGCCGAGGAACCGCCGCTGTCGGACGCCAAGCCGGGATTGCACCTGACCATCAAGGCGGATCGCCTGGGGTCACTGGACCGCGGCAGTCCGGTGTTCTACAAGCAGATCCAGGTCGGTCAGGTGAAAAGCTACACCCTGTCCGAGGACCAGAGCACGGTCGAGATCAAGGTCTTCATCGAACCGACCTACGCCAGCCTGGTGCGCAAACACACGCGCTTCTGGAATGCCAGCGGCATCAGCATCGACGCCAACCTGTCGGGCGTCAAAGTGCGCAGTGAATCGCTCGCCAGTATCGTGGCCGGTGGCATTGCGTTTGCCACGCCGGAGAGCCGCAAGGACAGCCCGCCGACGGACCCCAGCCTGCCGTTTCGTCTTTATGAAGACTTCGATGCAGCGGCTGCCGGCATCCGCGTGAAGGTCAAGCTCAGCGACTTCGAAGGCTTGCAGGCCGGTCGTACCCCGGTGATGTACAAAGGCATCCAGGTCGGTAGCCTGAAAACCCTCAAGGTCGACCCGGACCTGTCCAGTGCCACTGCCGAGCTGACGATGGACCCGCTCGCTGAGGACTATCTGGTGACAGGCACGCAGTTCTGGGTCGTCAAGCCATCGATTTCCCTGGCCGGCATCACCGGCCTGGAAGCCTTGGTCAAGGGCAACTACATCGCTGTGCGCCCGGGTGACAAGGGCAGTGCGCCGCAACGGGAATTCGAAGCCAGGGCCAAGGCGCCCCCGCTGGACCTGCGTTCCCCGGGGCTGCACCTGGTCCTGCTCACTGAAAACCTTGGATCGCTGGAAGTCGGCAGCCCGATTCTCTACAAGCAGGTCAAGGTCGGGTCGGTGCAAAGCTATCAGTTCTCTCGCAAGAAAAAACAGCTGATCATTGGCGTGCACATCGAGAAGGAATACGAAGGACTGGTGAATGGCTCGACACGCTTCTGGAATGCCAGTGGCATTACCCTGACGGGCGGCTTGACGGGCGGGATCCAGGTCAAGAGCGAATCCCTGCAGAGCCTGATGGCCGGCGGTATCGCCTTCGAAACGCCGGAGCCGAATGTGCCGCTGAAACGGCGCATTCCGAGGTTCCGCTTGTTCGAGGATCGCGAAGCTGCGCAACAGCGTGGCACCGTGGTGACGATCAAGGTCGACCGCGCCGACGGCTTGCGCAGCGGTACGCCGATCCGCTTCAAAGGGCTAGATGTGGGCAAGGTCGAGGATGTGGATCTGAGCGCCGACATGCAATCGGTACAGGTCACGGCACGTATCACCGAGGTGCCGGAGCGCATCGCCCGGGTCGGTTCGCAGTTCTGGGTGGTCAAGCCGGAATTGGGCCTGATGAAGACCTCCAATCTGGAGACCTTGGTCACGGGCCAGTACATTGAAGTGCAGCCTTCGGCGAAGAACCTCGGGCCGCAGAAAAATTTTGTGGCCCTGGACAATCCACCGCAGAGTACGGTACCTGAAGCCGGCCTGAGCCTGGTTCTGAGCGCGGCCCGCCGTGGTTCGTTGAAGATCGGCGTGCCAGTAACCTATCGTGAAATCACCGTGGGCAAGGTCACCGGCTATGAATTGGGCCAGACGGCGGACCGCGTGCTAATCCATATCCTGATCGAGCCCAAGTACGCACCATTGGTACGTAGCGGCACGCGATTCTGGAACAGCAGCGGTTTCGGCCTGGACTTCGGCCTGTTCAAGGGGGCGACGGTGCGGACCGAATCGCTTGAGACCTTGATCCAGGGCGGTATTGCGTTTGCGACGCCGGATGGCGAAAAGATGGGCAATCCGGCACGACCGGAACAGACGTTCCCGCTGTTCGATAAATTCGAGGATGAATGGCTGACCTGGGCGCCGAAGATCAAGATCGATAAGTAGCATTCGTGGCGAGGGAGCTTGCTCCCGCAGGGCGCGGAGCGGCCCTGAAGCCTACGATTGCTGCGCAGCCGAGCGGAAGCAAGCTCCCTCGCCACGAGTGATGTGTAATGAAAAAGGCCGCGATCCATCTGGATCGCGGCCTTTCTCATGCTCGGCTTTTCACCTTACACCGGGTCCAGCTCCGGTTCATCGGCCTGTACATTCACCGTGGCTTTCACCGCATCGTGACGACGGATGTATTTCCAGTCCGCTTCGTCGATGTAGATCCCGCTCGGACCGCTGCCGCCTTCCAGGTCGATGGCAACACTGGCGCAGACCTGCGGCTTGACGCTGGCGAGGATCGGCACGAAGCCCAGTTGCAAGCTGGTTTCCAGCAACGCGGCCTGATTCTTCTCGTCGATGTCCGCCGCTTCGTCCAGGTAGTACGGCAGACGCACGCGGCCGGCCTGTTCGCGGTCCATCAAGTGCAGCAACAGATACATGTTGGTCAGCGCCTTGATGGTCATGGTAGTGCCGTTGGATGCCGCGCCGTCGATGTCGGTGTGGATCACCGGCTGACCGTTGACCTTGGTGATCTCGAACGCCAGTTCGAACAGGTCCTTGAGACCGAGCTGGTTGTGGTTCGCCGCCACTAGCCGCGCCAGGTATTCCTTAGCCTCTTCGTTCTTGTTGTCCTGCTCGGCGCTCTGGCTGAGGTCGAACACCGACAGGGTCTCGCCTTCCTCATACTGGCCGGCGCTGTGGATGATCTGGTCGATGTGCTTGAGCGCTTCCTTGTTCGGCGCCAGGACGATGCGGAAGCTCTGCAGGTTGGACACCTGGCGCTTGTTGATCTCGCGGTTGAACAGCGCCAGTTGATGTTCGAGGCTGTCGTAGTCGCTGCGGATGTTACGCAGCGTCCGGGCGATGTCGGTGACGGCCGCACGGCGTGCCTTGCCCAGGGTCAGGGCTTCGTCGGTCCGGTGGGCATAGGCGTTGATCAGCAGTTGCAGGCGCCGCTCCATATCGTCTTCGCTGTCGAACTTGGCCACGCCTTTGAGACGCACCTGGGCGTACAGCGCTTCGATCTGGCCGTCGATGCGCAACAGGCCTTGCCAGCTGTCCTGATAGTCGTTGAGCAGCGGCAACAGGTTGTCCATGGAGTCGTCGACCGGGTCCATGAACGGCGTGCCGAACGGCAGGTCCGCCGGCAACAGTTGGCGACGGCGCAGGGCATCGTCGAGGGTGCGCTGCTTGGCCTCCATGTCGGCGATCTGTCGGCCCACCAGCTGCAACTTGGCGGACAACTGCTGGACGCGCTCGGTGAAGGCGTCGCTGGAGCGCTTGAGTTCGTCCTGGGCCGCTTCCATCTGCGCCAGTTGCTCGAGCTTCTCGCCTTCCTCGGCGCTCAGGGTCTGGGTGCGACGGAAATCTTCGAGGGCTTTCTGCGCGTCCAGGACTTGCTGGTACAGCGCCTCGGTCTGGGTCTTGCTGGCAGCGCGATCGGCGGCCACGGCCTGCTGGGTCTTGAGCTGCTTGAGCTCTTTTTCCAGGCGTTCCTTCTGGTCTCGCAAGGCGGCGCGGTCAGCCAGGGCCTGCAGGGCGGGTGGTTCAATGTGAGACAGGTCGATGGACAGGCCAGGCACTTCGAAACGCTCGCCCTTGAAGCCGTCGAGGATCAGCTCCACCGATTTGACCCAATCACCGTTCTCGTCCAGCGCAATGCCATGCTCGCCCAGCGGCAGGCTGAACAGAGCGCTGTTGAACAGGCGCATCAGACGCTCGACATCCTGCTGTGAGAATTCTTCCCGCAGCCGTGCGTAACTGTTGTTGTCGGCGTGATCGAGTTGCTGCTTGACCGACTTCAGGCGTTTTTCCAGATCCCGCAGACGCTCTTCCAGGTCTTCGGCGCTGAACTGCCGGGACTGGGCCAGGGCGCCGGCCAGTTCGTCGTGGGCGTCCTTGGCGGCGAGCAGTTGCTGCTCCAAGACCTTGACGTCATCCACCAGGGCGAAGCGGTGCTTGAGCACCGACAGCTCGCCGAGCCAGCGCTGGATGCCGGTGATTTCCCGCTCCAGGCGCATCAACTCCTGGGTGCCGCCACGCTGGTCGTTCTGCAGCGAATCCTGCTCATTGCGATAGTGTTCGGCCTGGATGGTCAGCTCTTCCTTGCGCGCACTGGCGTAGTCCGACCAGGTGCCCAGCAGCGAGTCGAGCAACGGCGACAGGCGGTGCAACTTGCCGCGCAGGATATCGCGCTGCTTCACGCCGTTGGCCAGGGCTTCCACCAGCGGACCGGCCGCGACCAGGGAGTTGTAGTCCTGCTCCATGCGTCGTACGTCGCGGAAGGCTTCTTCGCACGCGGCGATGTAGTCCACGCTGCCGGAACGCAGGCTGTGCTCGAAGGCATCGAGGAACAGTTGCTTGAGCTTGGCCGCGGTGATTTCGCGCATGTGCAGCAGGTTGATGAACAGCGCACGGAAGGTCTTGAGGCTTTGTTCGCTGGTGGAGCGCAGCGGGATCAGCGTCAGGTCCAGCGGGATCGAGGTGTGGCCACCCACCAGCAGGCGTCGCAGTTCATCGGGCTTGAGCTCATAGGCCTTGAGGCCTTCTCGCTCCAGGTTCGTGAACAATTCTTTCTGGCGCAGGCAAGTGTCATCTTTCTGATAATGCGCCAGATCCAGTTTGCCGGCGTAGGCAAAGAACTGGTGACCGAAACCACCGCCCGGGCCGCGACCGACCACGCCGATCACGTGCGGGCCGTGGGGCAGGGCGACTTCCACCAGGATATAACTGGTGTCCGAGGCAAAGTAGAACCGCCGGGACTGTTCCAGGCTGTACTTGCCGAAGCTCATGTCCGACATGCGCGCCAGGATCGGGAACTGCAAGGCGTTGATCGACGCGGATTTACCGAGGTTGTTCGCGCCGTACACCGACAGCGGTTCTTCCAGCGGAAACAGGCCGAGGCTGTAGCCGGCAGTGTTCAAAAGGGCAAAGCGGCGGATGCCATAGCGGTCCTTGCTCATGCGTCGGTCTCCTGTTCTTCGGCAATGGCGCGGGCCAGTGCGTCTTCTTCGCTTTCGTCTTCAAACGGCGCCAGGTCGAGCGGATCGTCGGTTTGCAGCAGCTTCTCGTCGCTGTCTTCATCGATCAGTACCGGTGCCGGCAACGGCAGCACGCTGTGCACGCTGGCCGCCAGGTCGCGGTCCTGCTGGACCGACAGGCAGACGTCGAGGAAGCGGTGCATCGGCGGCAGGAAGCGGTACACGCCGTTGTCTTCGCTGGCGAAGCCCAGTTGGGTCATGCGGCGCATGATTTTTTCTTCCAGCTCTTCCTGGGTCTGTACTTCGGCCTGGATGAACAGGTCGCGGTACTTTTCGAGCAGCGACGGCAGTTCGTCACGGCCCAGGCTGCCACCGTCAAGCACGGCGATCGGGTCGCGGCCCTGGTCGGCCAGATGTTCGACGAGGATGAAGGTGAACAGGGCCAGGCGCTGGGCGGTCTTGTTCACCGCGGCGGCGGCCAGGTCCGGTACGAAATAGTAGAAGCCACGGGTATCGCACACCAGCTCGAAGCCCAGGGCCTTGAACAGCGTGCGGTACTGATCCTGGAAGTTCGACAGTTGCGCGTACAGCTCCGGGTCGCGGCGGCTGACGTGGTAGCCCTTGAACAGCTCGCGAAAGATCGGCGCCAGCTGGGACAGTTCGGATAGATCAAGATGCATTTGGGATGCTCGCAGAATCCTCGGCGGCGCTGTCGCGGGCCGAGAGCAGGGCGAAGGAGCGCAGGCTGACCTGATGCTCGTGTGTGTGGTAGTCGCGGCGCTCCAGACGCTCGCGCTTGAAGCGTTTTTCCCGCGACAGGCGCGAGAACCAGTACAGCAATTCGTCGGTCGCGCCGTCCGGCTCCTGTTCCAGCAGCCAGGTCATCAGGTCCGGCATCGGCAGCGCGTCTTCGCAACGCTCGACCATCTCGCGCACGGTGCGCGGCGCCCGTGGGGCATCGCCGCCCTTGTGGGTTTTGTGGGACTTGGGGAAGCGTGCCGGTTTCGGTTCGAAACGGGCCAGGGCGTAGACATAGGCCTCGACCTGACTGGCGCTGCCCAGGAACGTGCTCTGTGGGCGGGTGAACAGTGGCATGGCGGCTTGCGGCACGGCATCGATGCCTTTGCGGCGGATCGCCGCCAACGCCAGGGCGGCGCCACGGGTCACGGCGTTATGGCGGCGCGCTTCTTCACGCAGCGGCAGCAGCAGTTCACGGGCATGGCGCAGGGTGAGCTGGGCGCTGGTCTGCATTTCTAGGATGCGGGCGTGAGTGCGCAGCAGCATGTCATCGTCGACGAGATGACCCAGGCGCTGCTGTTCGGTGAGCATGCGCAACAGCACGTTTTCGACCTTGCGCACGCCTTGCTCGAATGCACCGTCGGCGTTCACCAGCTGGATCATCGGTTCGACATATTCGTCCCAGGTCGCCAGGACCTCGGCGTAGCGTTGACGCAGGGGGATCTGCCGATCACTGGTCTTGGCCCGTTCAGCCACGGCCACCAACGCCTGCTCGTCATTGGCGAGCTTCTTGAGCACGTCCCGCACGCGCATGTCCAGCAGGCGCAACTGACGGGCCAGGTCGTTGCCGTCGCGCACGTCGAAGGCGTCCTGGATATAGCCGGCCAGGCGCTCCAGGTGACGCAGGTAGGCTTCGATCTCCAGGCACAGGCCCAGGCGGTGTTCGCGGCGCAGGTAGGCGAGGAAGTCATGGATCTGGGCATTGAGTTCGAAGCGGTTCGGGCTTTTCGCCACCGGCACGAGGATGTCCAGGCGGATCCACACGTCCAGCAGGTTGGTGATGTCCTGAGGCGTGCTGTCCAGTTGTTGGGCGGCCAATTGTGAACGCAATTCGTTGAGGCTCAGGGTGCCTTGGTCGAAGTGCTCGCACAAAGGTTCCAGCAATGCCCAGTGTTCAGCGAGGGCGCGCAAGACGCGCTTGGGTTCGATCATCGCAATGGCCGTCGGGTTGCAATTAAAAGCGGCGATTGTACTGCATCGGACCGCTTGCGATTCACCCCCGAGACGGACTGTCGTCGCGTATCGATCAACTATCGGCTAGACAGGGCAGCGGTTCGCGTCGAAGGGCGGTAGAATCCCTGCCACTTTCAGTTATCCACAAGTGGCCGACCCTTGCTTATCGAGTCCCGTCGCCGCGCCTATCTGACCGCCATGCAGGTGGTCAACTGGCTGCCGCGCACCGAATTGCCGTTCGCCGCCCCGTCGCGGCCCGAGTTGCTGGTGACACCCGAGCCGGTGGAGGCCGTCCCGACTCCGGCTGTACCGCTGGCCCGGACCGTCGCCGAGCCGTCGGCGCCTGTGCCCGAGCGGCCGAAAATCGAAGTGCCGCGGCCAAGCCTGGCCTCGACCCGGACCAACGCCAAACCGGTGGAAGAGGCCGAGCCGGCACCGGCTCCGGTCAAGGTCGCCCACGTCCCGCCGCCGCGTTTCGCCCTGCAACTGCTGCGCGCCGGGCGTTGCCTGCTGTTGGTGGAACTGCCCACTGGCGAGCCGTTCCAGAGCCGCGATCCAGCCTATCTGTTGCTCAAGGACATGCTGCGCGCCGCCGGCCTGCCGGACAGCCCGCAGATCGTCGGCGAGCCGGTGCGTTGGCCGCTGTTGTCCCGTGGCACGATGGACCAGGGGCCGGAGGCGGCACGGGATTTCGTCCAGGGTTTTGTCTCGGCGCGGCTCGAAGACGAGCCCTGTGTCTGCCTGTGGCTGATCGGCCTGCCAGCGGTGAAGTTCGCCGGCGAGGCGGATGCCGAAGCGTTCAATCGCGAACTACAAATCGAAGGCCTGGGCTCGGCCTGGGCGCTGCCGGGCCTGGAACTGTTAATGGAAACGCCACAGCACAAGGCTGAAGTCTGGCAAGCCATGCGCCGGCTGATGGCGCGTTGGAAAGAATCGAATGAGTGACGCTGTATCGTTCCGCCCGATGACCGAGGCGGACCTCGACGCTGTGCTGAAGATCGAATACGCGGCCTATAGCCATCCCTGGACCCGAGGGATCTTTCTCGACGGGCTGGGCAAGTACCAGATCTGGCTGATGTTCGAAGGCCAGCAGCAAGTGGGCCATGGCGTGGTGCAGATCATCCTTGATGAAGCGCACCTGCTCAACATCACCGTCAAGCCGGAAAACCAGGGCCGTGGCCTGGGATTGCGCCTGCTGGAGCACCTGATGTCGATTGCCGCCAAGGCCGAGGCCCGGGAATGCTTCCTGGAGGTGCGTGACAGTAACCGCACCGCGTTCCGCCTGTATGAGCGCTACGGCTTCAATGAGATCGGCCGGCGGCGCGATTACTACCCGGCGGTGGGGGGGCGCGAAGATGCGGTGGTGATGGTCTGCACTTTAGTGGACTGATCCGGGACCTGTGCCGGCTGAGCCGACGTCATCGCGAGCAGGCTCGCTCCCACAGTGATCCATAGTCGTTCATAAATCCGCTGCCCGGCACAATCCCTGTGGGAGCGGGCTTGCTCGCGAAAGCGGTGGGTCAGTTTGCATCTCTGCAACAGCTGACGCCGCCTTCGCGAGCAAGCCCGCTCCCACAAAGGATTTGCTGTGAGTGCCGGTATCTAGCGCTTGCCGTCCAACGGATCGATATCTGCCATCTCGGCCTCGTCCAGCCCGTCACCCCCACCGATATCGTCTTCATCGACAATACTCAGGTCCCAATCGGCCTGTCCGTCATCGCCGGCCTCGTGGGCATCCCGGGCGCCGTCGTCGCGGATCAGGGTTTCCGGGCTCAGGTCGTCGTCGGTCGGTTGCCGATCATCCATGGACGCGCCGGTCAGGCCTGCTTCGCGGACCCGCTCAGGGGGCATCAGTTGCTCGCGTTCGTCTTCCGGGAGTTCGTCACCGATTTTCGCACTCGGTTGGTCGTCGTCGAACTCCAACTCATGCATCGAGCCCATGCGGTCCTCGTTGTCGTCGATGGGTTCCGGCTGCGTGGCATCGAAGGGACGTCGTGAATCATTCATGGTAATTCCTCTGACTGTGGACCTTACTGGGTGGACCCGCAGCGCTGCCAGGAATTCCAACGACGTCATCGAAGTGACCTCGACAGAAGGTCCGTTGTCAAAGTTGCGCACTATTCTCGAGGGCTAGACAGCATGAACGAGTTACAAGATCTGATTGATAACAACGCGCGCTGGGCCGATGCGATCAAGCAGGAGGATCCTGACTTCTTCGCCAAGCTGGCTCGCCAGCAAACCCCGGAATACCTGTGGATCGGCTGTTCCGATGCGCGAGTGCCGGCCAACGAGATCGTTGGCATGCTGCCGGGCGACCTGTTCGTGCACCGTAACGTGGCGAACGTGGTGTTGCACACGGACCTCAACTGCCTGTCGGTGATCCAGTACGCCGTGGACGTGCTCAAGGTCAAGCACATCCTGGTGACCGGCCACTATGGTTGCGGTGGCGTACGTGCGTCGATGCAGGACCGCCAACTTGGCCTGATCGACGGCTGGCTGCGCTCGATCCGCGACCTGTACTACGAACACCGCGAGACACTGGCGCAACTGCCGACCGAAGAGGAGCGCGTCGACCGCCTCTGTGAACTCAACGTGATCCAGCAGGTGGCCAATGTCGGCCATACCAGCATCGTCCAGAACGCCTGGCATCGCGGCCAGAAATTATCGATCCATGGCTGCATCTATGGCATCAAGGACGGACGCTGGAAAAGCCTGGACACGACGATCAGCGGTTTCGAGCAATTGCCGCCGCAGTATCGGCTACGTCCGGTCGGTGCTCCCTGAGTCTGGTTGATCAGTCGCGGTGACACCGATGGCGCCAGTGCCGCAGGAATTTCATGCCCTGTTCATTGGGCGGTTCGTCATAGCCGGTGATCCAGCCATGACAGTTGGATGAGCCGCACCGGCAAGCGAACTGCCGGTATAACTTCTGTTCGGTACTGGCGTAGTCCATCGTCAGACAATCGCCTTTGTGGATGTGGGTCAGTGCCCACATCCACAGTTCGCTCATGTCCAGGAACACGTTCGGGTTGCAAGAGTGGCGAAGCAATCCGGCGAAGCGCGGGTCGTACATGTGGATGTCCGGCAGGACCTGTACGGTATGCGAGCGTCGTCGGCTCAGCAGCAGACCGGAGACCCGGCACATCCGCTCCATGGCGGCGAATTTTTTCAAGGCAACGATTCCGACGCAGCGCCCGTTGGCTGCACGCAATATTTCGAAATCGTGGACAGACGGATAACCCAGGCGAGTGCTGAGTTGTGTTTCCGGATAGATGCAATCCGGGTCCAGTGAGCTGGTTGTATCGGTCACATAAGCGGTCATGACGGTCCCTGTCGGTGCTGGACACTCGACTTGCTGGCGTTGGCGTCCTGCCAACGTGGGTGATTGACCCTTTTAGCTTCGTCCAAGTCGAGCGCGCCATCTACTGTCAACTCTGACAGGCGCCGGAAGCGTTTTCCCGCGTGAGCATAGGCTTACGCGGGAGCGCCCCACAGGGTCAGATCGCTTCGGCAGGCAGCGGCATCGGTACTTTCAACTGAGGAAGTTGCGACTTGATCGCCGGTGTTTCGCACTTTTTCGCCGCGTCAGCCGGGGAAAGGTTGCGAATCGACGTGTAGAACAGCTCGCAGGTCTGTTCCTTTTGCGTGACCTGCCATGTCTGGGTGCACTGGTTCAACAGGGCGCTCGGATCAGTGCCCGGCTTGCTGCCCATGCCCGCCTGCCAGCAGGCGGCGCTCAAGTCCTGGCCCATGACTTTCAAGCCGGCGGCATCGGCCTTGGCTTGGTCACCGTCGTAGTTGGTCTTGTCCGCTGCGTACCAGATATAACTCGGGTGGTTCGAACCCAGCACCGGAACCTTGACGCCACCGGCCGGTGTGACGGTCGCCAGGCCGAGCACGCCGATAGTCTGGCCATACTGGGTCTTGATCCAGTTGCGCACCGGTGCTCCGAACGCCACCATCGGCAAGGCGGCCCCGCTGGCGCTCTGGGTGACCTGCTTGACCATGGTGGTCTGGTAATCGTTGAAGTAATCGTAGAGCCCTTCCAGCGTCTGGCCGGCATTGGATGGGGCAGCGATCGGGGCGATGTCGATGATGGTCTGGTAGGCCGGTGTCTGGTCGGCGGCAATCCCGTTGGCGGTCAGCAGCGTGGCCCAGCGGTCCGTGGTGGCCGATTCAAGATAGTCCTGGGCTTGAGTCAAGGAGTAGTCCGGCGGGAAATGCAGCAGCTCGACGCTCTTGCGGTTTTCCAAGGCCATGCCCAAGGGCAGGAACAGGTACCAGTTGTAGGACCATTTCTTGTCGCTGTTGATTTTCGTCGCACCGTTGTACGCCAGGTCTCCGGCATCGAGCAGTGCGGTCAACGGTTGGCCATAGCTCTTGGGCACACCGCTGATGCTGGCGTAGACGATATTGTTGTCGGTCTTGACGCTGACCTTGGCTGCGCCGTAGCCGTCGCGCTGCACGCTTTGGGTCAGGTAATGCTCGACGGTCTGTTCCAGGGTCCAGTCGCGATAGCAGATGACATTGCAATTATTGGGATAGGCGAAGAGGCGGGTAACGCGTTCGGTGCTGCCCAGTTGTACATCAATGTCGGCGGCGTGGGCGGCGGCACTGAAGGCCAGCGCGGCAAAAGACATTACGGCGAGTTTGGACATGCTCAGTTCCTTTTCAGCGTGTGGCCCCCTCGAAACAGGGGTGTATCCATACTGAAACAGTCTGAGCCGAAGAAAAAGTGGGCCGACGGAAATATCGGCCCTTTTTTATGGCTTTATGGCATCACGGGCGGCAAATAGCTCAAGGTCGTTCCCAGCGCCCACAGCAGCGCCAGGACCAAGGGCGTATGCACCAACAGCTGCACGAAGGAAAAGCCGATCAGATCCCTGGCTTTGAGCCCCAGTACACCCAGCAGCGGCAGCATATAGAACGGATTGATCAGGTTCGGCAGCGCCTCGGCGGCGTTATAGATCTGCACGGCCCAGCCCAGGTGATAGTTGAGGTCATTGGCGACCTGCATGACATAGGGCGCCTCGATGATCCACTTGCCGCCGCCGGAAGGAATGAAGAAACCCAGCACCGCCGAATAGATACCCATCAACAAGGCGTAGGTGTCATGGGATGCGATCTGTACGAAAAAGGTCGAGATATGGTGCGCCAGCGTCTGCGTGTCGCTGCCCTTGACCGTGGTCAGCAGCGCGGCGATCGAGCCGTACAGTGGGAACTGGATCAATACGCCAGTGGTGGTCGGTACGGCTCGGGCCACGGCATCCAGAAAGCTGCGCGGGCGCCAGTGCAGCAGCGCACCGAGCATCAGGAACAGGAAGTTATAGGTATTGAGCCCGGAAATGGCGCTGATCGCAGGCTTGGTCGAGAACTCATGGAACAGCCAGCCGGCGGCCAGCAACACCAGGGCGATGGTCAGCAGTGGGCTGTGTTCCAGCCATTCACCCGGACGGGTGCGCGGTTGCAGCGCCGGCATGCTGAAACTGGGATCGATCCCGCAGGCTGTCGCGTCCCGGGCGCTGTTCGGCCCTGGTGCAGTGGCATAGGCGATGATCACGGAGATTACGATCAGGGCCAGCAGCATGACCCCCGACTGCCAGAGAAAAATGGTCTGGGTAAAAGGAATGACTCCGGTGATCGACAGGATCGACGGCGGCAGGCTCGCCGGGTTGGCCTGCAATTGCGCGGCCGACGAGGACAACCCCAAGGCCCACACCGCGCCCAGGCCCAGGTAGGCAGCGGCGCCGGCGGCACGATAATCCATTTTCAGGTCGGTACGCCGGGCGAGGGCGCGCACCAGCAAACCGCCGAACACCAGTGACAGACCCCAATTGAGCAATGACGCGACCATGGAAATCAGCGCCACCCAAGCCACTGCGCTGCGACCATTGCCTGGAATGTGCGCCAAGCGATCGATCAGCTTGACCGCTGGTGGCGAACTGGCGACGACGTAGCCGCCGATCACCACGAAGGCCATTTGCATGGTGAACGGAATCAGGCTCCAGAAACCATCGCCGAACGCCATCGCGGCCGCCGTCGGCGTTGCGCCGATCAGTTGGGTCGCCACGGCGACCACCAGCACTGCCAGCGCGGCGAAGACCCAGGAGTCGGGGAACCACCGCTCTGCAAAGCTGGAGCAGCGCAAGGCGAAGCGGGCGGAACGGCTGTCTTCAATGTCGGGGGTCACGGCAATTACCTCATTTTTATGATTATGGGTATGGATGACGGCGCGGCTTCGGCGATCTCGCCCACGATAGGGCAATCCCAATGACCCTGGTAGTGGATCGAGGTTCGAACGCTCATCGGATTATTTCCCGCCGGACCCACCGCGCACTTAAGAAACAATCGACCGGGCCGATGGCAAGGGAACAGCCACTTACCACTCTCCTGCTGTCGGAGCATGTCCATGTTCAATACTCGCTTGAAGCAGGAGCTTTTGGCTCTTCGCCAGGAACTGTCGAGCCTCGTACAAGTAAAAGAAAGCCTGGACCGCGAAATGCTCGGTCTGACATTGGACGCCGATGGGCGGGTGCAGTCGGTCAACCAGAATTTCCTCGACGAAATGCACTACAAGAGTCAGGACTTGATTGGCCGGTCAGTCGAGGAACTGGTGCCTGCGTACCTGAGAACCAACGAATTCCAGCAACGTTTCAAAACCGCACTGACGCGCGGCGAGCATTTTTCCGGGGCCGTGCGCTTGATGCGCGGCAACGGCCAGGAGGCCTGGCTACGTTCGATCCTTCAGCCGGTGCGCAACGCCGACGGGCGCATTCGCTATTTCTCGATGTACTCCAACGACCTGACCCGCACGATCGAGAATTCCCGCGAGCACGAAAATCTCATTGGCGCCCTGGTGCGTTCGACGGCGGTCATCGAGTTCGACCTGGCCGGGCACGTACTGACGGCCAATGATCGCTTCCTCAATGCGATGGGCTACAGCCTGGCGCAGATCAAGGGCAAGCATCACCGTATGTTTTGCGAGCCTGAAGAGTACAACAGCGCCGCTTACCAACACTTCTGGAAGTGCCTGAACAGCGGCGAGTTCGTCGCTGGGCGCTTCAAGCGAATCGACAGCAACGGTCGTGAAGTGTGGCTGGAGGCATCCTACAACCCGGTACTCGATGCCAACGAGCGGCTATATAAAGTGGTGAAGTTCGCCACCAACATCACCGACCAGGTCAACCAGGAAAAAGCCGTTGCCGAAGCGGCCAACATTGCTTACAGCACCTCGATACACACCGATAACAGCGCCCAGCGCGGAACCACGGTGGTCACCCAGGCAGTGGATGTCATGCGCGACCTCGCCCGGCATATGCAGACCGCCGGCGAAGGCATCGAGGCGCTGAACGAGCAATCGCTGGTCATCGGCACCATCGTCAAGACCATCAGCGGCATTGCCGAGCAGACCAACCTGCTGGCGCTCAACGCCGCCATCGAAGCCGCCCGGGCCGGTGAGCAGGGGCGCGGCTTTGCGGTGGTCGCCGATGAAGTCCGGCAACTGGCGTCGCGTACCAGCCAGGCGACGGATGAAATCGTCGGTGTGGTCCGCCAGAACCAGGACATGGCCCGCAACGCCGTGGCCCTGATGACTGACGGCCAGCACCAGGCTGAACAGGGCCTTGCCCTGGCAGCCGAGGCGGGAACGGTGATCGTGGAGATTCAGGACGGCGCGAAAAAAGTTGTGGATGCGGTGAGTCAGTTTGCCAATCAACTGTCGACTTGAGTCAACTGTTATTGTCTTTTACATATTAATTATTGTTTTGCGATAATTTCAGGCCTATGTTTTGCGCTCCTATCGTTCAGTTGGAGCCTCACATGGGCACGAATCGTCTCGCTTTGTACAGCCAGCGCATGGCTGCCGTAACGCTTGTTCTCATCGTCGCGATGATGGGCATCAACGCAGCCGCCTGGCTCTTTCCCGGGTTTGCATCAGAGTACGGCCTGGGCTTTTCGCTGACCGAGCGCCAGCTGTCGAGCCTGTCCGATGGGGCACTGCGCCTGGCGGGTTGGCAGAGCCTGGGCGCGATCCTTCTCACCAGTATCCCGTTGCTTGCGCTGGCGGTCGGGCTGGCCAACTTGCGGCAGTTGTTCAAGCGCTATGCCCGTGGCCAGTATTTTTCCAGCGAAGCGGCGGTCTACCTGGGCCGGGCGGGCCATGCCGTCGCGTTGTGGGTGCTGCTGGATTTCCTGTGCGAGCCGCTGCTCAGCCTGCTGGTGACAATCAATGAGCCGGTGGGCCAGCGATTGATTACCCTCAGCATCACAGCGCCGTCCTTCGTCGCTTTGTTTCTCGCCGCCTGCATCGCGATCATTGCCCGGATCCTGTCCCAGGCCAGTGAAGTGGATTCAGAAAACCGGACCTTTGTTTGAGATACCCATGCCTATCGTGATCCAACTTGATGTGATGCTGGCGACGCGCAAGGTCAAGTCCAAGGACCTTGCCGCCGCCATCGGCATTACCGAAGCCAACCTTTCGCTGTTGAAGCAGGGCAAGGTCAAGGGCATTCGCCTGGCGACCCTCGAAGCCATTTGCAGCTACCTGCAATGCCAGCCTGCGGACCTGCTGGTTTACCAGCCCCAGGGCGAGCCGGATCAATCGCCCAGCGCTTGACCTTCACGCCGTGGGTCGGCCCCGCCGGCCAGTGAGGGTTTGCCTTGCGCGTCACGCACCCGGACGATTGCCTGGGTGCCGCTGGTCATATCGATCTCGCTCACGGCGTGGCCTTTATCTTTGAGCGCCTGGATCAGCGTCGGGCTGAACTGCCCTTGTTCCAGCTCGGTGGGGCCGTTGCGGCTGCCGAAGTTGGGGAGGTTGATAGCGGTTTGCGGGTCAAGGTTCCAGTCGAGCAGACCGATCACCGACTTGGCGACGTATTCGATGATTTGCGAACCACCCGGTGAACCGACCGTCGCCAGCAGTTCGCCGCTTTGGCGATCGAAGATCAGGGTCGGCGCCATGGAGGAACGCGGGCGCTTGCCGGGCTCTACGCGGTTGGCGACTTTTTGCCCGTTCTCTTCGGGAATGAAGGAGAAGTCGGTCAGCTGGTTGTTGAGCATGAAGCCCTGGACCATCAAGTGTGAACCAAATGCCGACTCTACGGTGGTGGTCATGGACACGGCACCGCCCAGGTCATCCACGGCCACCACTTGCGAGGTGGAGATGCGCAACGGCGAACGGTCCGGCGCATAAGCCACTTGCACACCCGGCGGCGTGCCCGGCTTGGCGACGCCCATGCTGCGCGGGCCGATCAGGGCGGCGCGGCTGGCCAGGTAACCGGCGTCGACCAGGCCTTTGACCGGGACGGGGACATAATCCGAGTCGGCGACGTATTGGGCGCGGTCGGCGTAGGCCAGGCGCTCGGCCTCGGCGATCAGGTGCACCGCTTCGGGCGCGGGTTCGAGGCCGGCGGGTTTATCGGTCTTGAGTGGCTTCAAGGGCGCGAGGGCCGCATGGCTGTCGCGCTGTTCCAGGCTTTGCAGTGTGCCGAGGATCTGCGCCACGGCGATCCCGCCCGAAGAGGGAGGCGCCATGCCGCAGACCTGCCAGCGCTTGTAGTCGGTGCATAACGGCGCGCGCTCCCGAGCGCTGTAGCTCTTGAGGTCGCTCAATGAAAGGCTGCCCGGGTTGGCATGCCCTTGCACCTTGGCGACGATCTCCTCGGCCACCGGTCCCTGGTACAACGCATCGGCGCCCTCATTGGCGATCCGTTTGAGCACGCCGGCCAGTGCGGGGTTCTTCAGCAGCGTGCCGACTGCTTTAGGGCTGCCATTGCTGTTAAGAAAATAGGCCGCCATGTCCGGCGAGCCCGGCAGGGACGGATCGGCGGCGATCATCGAATGCAGTCGGGGTGAGATCGCGAATCCCTGTTCGGCCAGCGTAATGGCCGGCTCGAACAGCGTCGCCCATTTGAGACGGCCGTGTTTGCGATGAGCCAGTTCCAGGGCGCGCATGACGCCCGGTGTTCCCACTGAACGACCGCCAATCTGTGCAGCAGTAAAGGGCATGGGTTTGCCATCCGCTTGCAGGAACAGCTTCTCGGTGGCTCCGGTCGGCGCGGTTTCGCGGCCGTCGTAAGTGCGCACCGCCTTGCCATCCCACAGCACGATGAACGCGCCGCCACCGATGCCGGATGATTGCGGCTCCACCAGCGTCAGCACGGCTTGCATCGCAATCGCCGCATCAATGGCCGAGCCGCCGCGCCGCAACATCTCCCGCCCGGCTTCGGCTGCCAGTGGGTTGGCTGCGGCAGCCATGTGTCTGGAGGCATGTTGGGTTTGCAGGTCGGTGCGATAGCCGGAAGCGATTTCCGGGGCGATAGGCAACGTGGGGATGACGGTGGAAGATGACGGTGTCTTACAGGCGGCGAGTGTCAGGGCGACAGCCAGCAGTGAAACGACTGACAGGCGATGAAGATTCGGTTTGAGGTCTGTAGGCACGTGTCGCTCCATCCGTGGCGTGGAATATAGCAGCCGACTGTAACGATGGGAGGGGTAGGGCGCAAACCGGAAGCCGAATTGTTCACGCGCCAGTCGGGTCCCGAGGGCGAGACAGCGCATGCCACGCCAACGTGCGGCGTGGCATGCAGAGCCTAAGGCGCAGGCGCCAACGTCAGGATACCTTGGGTGTGCCGGGCCACGTCCGCCGATGAAAGGTGCAAGGCCTGGTATTCGCCGCGCATGAAGGGCAGAACCTGATCCTCATAGTGACTGTTGAACGGAACGCCGCTCTGGCCCACTGGGAGTATGCCGAGCGCTTTGTCCGGCGTGGCCAGATCGATGACCCGTCGCGTCGAGGGACCGTAGGTCACCGACCAGGGCGCCGGACTCAGCGGTGCGGAGAAATTGTTCGGCACTTCGTGGCTCCCGGGGGCCGGGTAAGGGCCAGCGTTGAGCAGCGGCGCCAACCATTTCTGACTGCCAAGCGGATGCGCCTGCGTCAGTTGATGCACGTTGCCCCATTTCCACTGCGTCGGGTCATCACCCAGCGTGGCCCGCAGATGGGCGATGCTGGTGTTCCAGGCGCGAACGACCACGTCGGCTCGTGTCTGCACGTCCGGTTGTGTCCTGTCCTTCCACCAGGGCGAGTCCTCTTCGGCGACCAGACGCGGCAACGCAGCGTCCATTACGCGGGTGCTCAGCAGGTTCTGGAACATCACATCGCCCAGCTCATCGTGCAGGGCGCCATAGCTCAGGTCATAGTGAAACTGGGTGAACAGCGTGGCATCGATCGAGTCCAGCGGGTAGTCGCCCTGCCACTGCGCAAGCCCCTCCAGCCACTGGCGCTGACGCGGATCGGCAATCGTCGCACGCAGGATCGGCAGCACCGGTTGCAACACACGTTGGGCATAGTCGGTCTGGGTGTCGAGTTGCAGTCGGGTGCTTTTTTCGATGTTCCACTGATCGTCCCGGCCCAGTTGTCGGGTCAGGCGTCGACCTCGGTCGGGCAGGTTGTAATAACCCGGTATCGCCATGCCATCTGGCGAGACGGGCTGGGCGTTGGCGGAGACGATGTAGCCACTGGCCGGATTTTCTTCATGGGGGTTGGCGCTGAACGGGTAGTAGCCGTCTTTATCGGCCTCGCCGCTGCTGCCGTCGAGAATGAAATCCGCGGTGACCTGGGACGGGCGCCTGGGCAATCGCGCAGCGGCCCACCAGGCGATGTCGCCTTGGGCATTGGCGTACACCACGTTGAGTCCCGGAGCCTTGATCAATGACGCAGCCGTGCGAGCCTTGTCCAGCGTGTCAGCGCGGTTGAGCTGATAAAAGGCGTCCACCACCGGGTTGTCGCCGTCCAGGTATGACCACCAGAGAGCGATGGGCCGGCCAGGGGCATTGTCGCCCAGCGCATCATTGATGATCGGGCCGTGGGGGGAACGGCGCAGGCGCAGCATCACCGGTTCGGCACCACGCACCTCGATACGCTGCTGTTCTTCCTCCAGGGCGACCCAACGACCCTGATACCAGACTTCATCGGGGTTGTCGGGATTGGTGGTTTCGCCAATCAAGTCGATGTCATCGTTCTGGAACATGGTAAGGGTCCAGGCGAAGTCGTTGTTGTGCCCCAGCAGGGCGAATGGCACGAGGCTTTCGTAATCGCCGTAGAGTTCGAAACCGGGGGCGTTGAGGTGGGCTTCGTACCAAACCGAAGGTACGGAAAAACGGATATGCGGGTCACCGGCCAACAGCGGCTTGCCGCTTTGCGAGCGCCGGCCCGAGACGACCCAGGCGTTGCTGCCCTCCATTTGCGGCAGTCCGGAATGGTTCAACGCCTGTTCGCTGAGCTGCGCCAGGGCCGCCAACGATTGCCAGTCGGTGGCGGTCAGTGCCTGGTTCCCAAGGGCGCCTTCGGGATCCCAACTGCGATCGAAAATGGCCAGGTAGGGCGCACCCAGCGTGTCCCTGACGTAAGTCAGCAGGGGTTCGGTACGAAACGCAGCCGCGAAGCTGTAGGCCATGTAGCCGACCACGCTGTAGACGTCCTGGGCGGTGAATGGCCTCTTCTCAATACCGAGCAGGTCGAACTCCACAGGGCGTGGATTTTCCATCTGATAAGCGTTGATACCGTCCAGGTACGCCTGCAACGCCTGCCAGGTCGCGCTCTGATGATCGGCGTGCGCCACCTGCCAGTCGGCCTGTTCACGGATACGCAGGGTGCGGAACAGTTTGTCGGTGGGCAGCAACTTGCTGCCCAGTACGGCAGCCAATTCACCGCGGGCCAGGCGCCGGAGCATTTCCATCTGGAACAGCCGGTCCTGGGCATGTACGTAGCCCAAGGCGCGGTATGCGTCGGGCTCGTTGCCGGCAGTGATATGCGGTACGCCACGCTCATCGAACCGCACCTCGACGGGCGACTGTAGTCCAGGCAGGCTGGCCAGTCCTTGTCGCTGCGGCTGCTTGCCATAGAGATAGAGGACGATCACGACGGCACCGATCAGCAGTGCCGCCGCAACGAAGACGCCGATGCGCTTGAGCTTGCGTGCTTTCGCAACGGGCGCGAGGGGTCGGGGGATGTTGAGGGCAGTCATTGCACGCCCAGCCTTTGGCGAGCGTGACGCAACCGTTGCAGCAGGTTGAGCAGGGGACCGGTCATGACCGTGGTCACGACGGTCATGATGACAAAAAGGGTAAAGAGTTCTTTGCCGATAATGCCCAGGTCCAGGCCGATTTTCAGTACCACCAGTTCCATAAGGCCCCTGGCGTTCATCAATACACCGATGTCCATCGCGACCGGTGTCGAATAACCGGCGACGCGGGCACCCAATGCACCGCCCAATAGTTTGCCGACGATCGCCACCAGCAACACCAGGCCTAGCAGGCTTACACCGACGGTCGAAAACGTCGCCGCGGTGGTGTTGAGCCCGGCGAGGGCGAAGAAGCTGGGCATCAGCACGATGACCGCGATGTGCTCCACTCGCTCGACCAGCATGTTCAGCAGCCGTTGGTCTCGCGGCAGGCACGCGCCGAACAGAAAAGCACCGAACACTGCATGCACTTGCAGCCATTCGGTGATGCTGCCGTACATCAGCGCGCCGCACAGAAGTACCGCGAGCAACGTCAAGGTACGCCTGCCCTCAAGGTGGGCTATCCAGCGCCTCAATAAGGGACGCACGCACCAGAATGAGGCGCAGCACAGGGCGACCAGGCCACACAAGCGCAAAGCCAACTCCTGCCATTGGCGGTCCAGTTGCAGACTCATCGCGGTGATCGCCAGCAACACCCAGGCACAGACATCACTCACGGCGGCAGCCATCAGCGAGAGCGCACCGACCTCACTGTCGAGCATCCGTCGCTCCTTCAGAATGCGCGCCAGGACCGGGAACGCGGTGACCGAAAACAGCGTGGCAATGAACAGGTTGAAGCCCAGGTGGGGGGCGCCGGCAGGTGCGAAGGTATCGTAGAGAAGAGGGGCGATCGCAACGCCCAGAATGAAGGGCAGGGCAATGCTGCAACCGGCGATCAGCAACACTTTGCCGTGGGCGTAGGGAGTGTGCTGTTCAGGCATCCGGAATTCGGCTCCGACGACGAACATGAACAGCAGAATGCCAAGGTCGCTGAGTACCTTTAATTGTGTAACAGCGTCGCCCTTAAATAGTGCATGGTGGAAGTCGGGAAAGAAAAAACCAAGTACCAAAGGGCCCAATACAAACCCGGCGATCATCTCGCCAACCACTTCTGGTTGCCCTAGTCGTTTTAGAAAGGCACCCGCAACCTTGGCCGTTAATATTATAAAAACGATTTGCAAGAAGAGCATGGGGATACCTGTCCGGAGAGTTGAGGATGCGCCGCCACCGGGCTCTATATAGCGTGCTGGCAGATAGGCAACGGATGTTAGCGGAGCGTGCAGGGATAAAAAAACTACCAGATCTGGTAGTTTTTTTTGATGAGATGAACCTGTTAGATTTTCCTCGCTTCGTTGTTGTGCGGCTTGTTAGTCGTGCCCGACTCATGTTTTCCGATAATTCAGAAGGTCGATTATGAAAGACGCGATATTTACGATCATTCATCAAGCCCTGATTGAAGTTAATGCCACGCGTAAAGAAAAGATCGATTTGCAAAATATCGATACGTTGGCACTTTACGGTACTACTGGGGTGTTTGATTCCATGCAACTGGTCA
Organism: Pseudomonas sp. SMN5; assembly: GCF_052041925.1. NCBI lineage: Bacteria > Pseudomonadati > Pseudomonadota > Gammaproteobacteria > Pseudomonadales > Pseudomonadaceae > Pseudomonas > Pseudomonas sp. SMN5. The sequence goes on along the minus strand of NZ_JBKGGX010000006.1, from coordinate 231,711 downwards.
GCTTTCTGGCTGCGGTGGAAGAAGGGTTGGACGACGAGCTGGATATTGAGATTTCGTTGACGTCGGAAAAAGCGGTGTCACAGACCGTCAGCCCGTTCAGCAGCGTTGCCTGCCTGATTGATTTCATTGTCGCCGAGCAGCAGGTTCCTCAACTGGCCTCTGCCTGAATGAACGCCACGCAGGGAGCATTGACGTGAACGTGACGGTTCGTAAAGCACTCAGCAGTGACATGTATCCGGTGTGCAAGCTGTTGCGCGAGTCCACCTTGAACTCCAACTGGATAGGCGTAAACGTGCGCAAGCGCATGTTTGCCGATATCTGGTCCGGGGGGGAGGATTACTTCGGCTATGTGATGCTCGATGACGACGTGGTGGTGGGTTTTCTCGGTTTGCTGTTTACCACCCAGCCCTGTAACGGGCAGCAGCGCTTCTGCGAACTGCACAGTTGGTACGTGCAGGCCGAGTACCGCAAGGAAAGCCTGAAACTCCTGTTGCCGGTACTGTCGATGCGCAAAGTCACGCTGCTCAACTATACGCCCACGCCCGACGTGTATGAGATCAGCAAGAAGTTCGGGTTTATCGACCTGGAAACCGAGCTGTTGCTGATGTATCCCGTACCCAATCCGCTGAAGATGCGTCGGCGCTATCGCCTGGAAACCGATGTCCATCGGGTCGTGGGCTGGCTGAATGAGCAGGAAAGTGTGGTCTTTCGGGACCACGCCGGGCTTGAGTGCCGGCATTTGATGATCGTCGATACGCTGACAGGCGAGTCCTGCTACCTGATTGTCAAGCGCATGACCCGGCGCTGGTTCGAGCCGATCGGTCGGGTGCTGTTCATCGGCAACCCGCAGTTGTTTGCACGCAGTCTCGACAGTTGGCGATTGTCCTTGTGCCTGCAAATGCGTGTTCAGTGCCTGGTGAGTAATGCGGCGGAACTGGCAGGGTATCCCCTGAGCGGTGTGCGATTGATCAAGCGCGAAGTCCCGTCATTGGTAAAACCTGCTTCGGGCAGTTCGGCAAGTGCATCGATAAAACCGTTGTACAGCCTGCCGTTACTCATCGGATATAAGTTGCATTGATATGATTATATTGTTGACGGGCACCCGCAAAGGCGTCGGTAAAGAAGCGGCGTTGTATTTTCTTGAACAGGGCCACGTAGTCATCGGTTGCAGTCGCGGTGCAGGTTCGATTGAGCATGAGCGCTACACGCACTTTTGCCTGGATTTGAATGACGCCAGTGCAGTCAGGAAAATGATCAAGCATATTCGCTTGAATCATGCGCAACTGGATGTGCTCATCAATAACGCCGGTGAAGCGAATATGGCTCCTTTTCAATTGACGCCTGCCGAGACGGTCCAGGGTTTATTTGCAAGTAACGTATTCGGCTTGATGAATGTTACCCGCGAAGCCGTCAAGTTAATGCAGAAGAACGAGCACCCCGGGGTCATTGTGAATATATCTACCGTGGCGACCCATTGGGCCATTCCAGGCCAATCGATATATGCCGCCAGCAAAGCCGCCGTCGAACAGCTGACCCGAACGTTGAGCAAGGAACTTTCGGTTTTTGGCATTCGCATCAATAACCTGGTGTTACCGCTGTACCGAAGCTCTTTGACCCGCACACTTCCTCAAGAGATCAGACAAAAGATGATCGAGCGCCAGACGATAGCCAGGCCCTGTGTGTTTGCCGACTTGATCGGCCCATTGAAGTTTCTTGTCTCCAGCCAATCGGCTTTTGTGACGGGTGAAACCCTCAGCCTGGGAGGTGTGCAATGAGTCGTGATGCCTTACTGGCAACGCTGGCCGAACCGGGGCAGCGCGAGGCGCTGTTGCACGGCGAGCAGCAGTGCACTTACAACGATCTGCATGCCAGGGTGCAGCAGTGCCTGGCCTGGCTGATCGACCATGGCGTCAAACCGGGGGATGCGGTCATCCTCAATGGTGACTACAGCGTCTCTGCCGTCGCTGCGCTGCTGGCCTTGTACCTGAACCGCAATATTGTGGCGCCGCTGGTCGATCTCAGTGAGCGTGCCCTGCAAACCCTACAAGGTGCCGCGCGGTGTCAGCATCGGATCGAGATCGTCGACGATGGCTGGGTGCATCACCCGCTGGCGCAACCGGTCGTCGACGAAAGCCCTGAATACTACAACGCGTTGCGGGAGAGGGGCCGCGCGGGCCTGGTGTTGCTGAGCAGCGGCAGTACCGGCGCGCCCAAGGCGATCCTGCATGACCTGGATGACCTGATCGACACCAAGCTGGGCAAGGAGCGCAAGAAGCCTCTTTCGATCCTGATGTTCCTGTTGTTCGACCACATCGGCGGCTTGAACTCCTTGCTCAACACACTGGTGGTGGGCGGTTGCGCGGTGATGCCGATCGATCGGGCCCCCGAATCGATCTGTGCGTTGGTCGCCCGGCATGGGGTGAAGGTACTGCCCGTCAGCCCTACCTTTCTCAACCTGATCCTGATGGGGCGACATCACGAGCAGCATGATCTGTCCTCGGTACGGCTGATCACCTATGGCACCGAGAGCATGCAGCAAAGCCTGCTCAAACGGGTCCAGCAGGCGTTTCCCAAGGCCAAGATGCTGCAGACCTTCGGCACCAGTGAAACGGGCATCAGCGCCACGGTCAGCCAGTCCTCGGGCAGCACCTTTTTCAAGCTGGCCGATGCGAACACTCAGTACCGCATTATCGATGGCGAGTTGCAGCTCAAGACCCGCAGCCAGTTTGTCGGCTATCTGAACCAGGACACCGATAACGTCACCGAAGATGGCTGGTTCCGTACCGGTGACCTGGTGGAGCAGAACGAAGAGGGTTATCTGCGGATCCAGGGACGGCAAAAGGAGCTGATCAACGTCGGAGGGCTCAAGGTGCTTCCCACCGAAATCGAAGACGTGATGCTGCGCAGCTCGCTGATCGACGATTGTGTGGTGTACGGCGTGCCGAATGCGATCACCGGCCAGGCTGTACACATGGATGTCATGGCCACCGGCGTGGAGAGCAAGAAAGCCCTCAAACAGCATGTGCTGGAGCACCTGGGCAGTTGTCTGGAGGCCTACAAATTGCCCGTCAAAGTCAACAAGGTCGACGAAATCGCCTTTTCCAATCGGTTCAAGAAAACCCGGGCGGTGCTTTCATGAGCGATATCGTAATCCTAGGCGCTGGGCGTTTCGCCCTGGAACTGGCGACCTACCTGCAAGATATCGAGCCGTCGGCAGTGGTGCGTCACCTGATCGTGCCGGATGAGGCCGGGGGCGATGCTGCTCCCGCCGCGCCATGGCCCGCCCAGGGCCTGGACCCGCGTTATCGCTACGTTCTGGGCGTGGCCGATGTTGCCCTGCGCCAGCAGTTGATCGACACGTACTTCAGCGATGACCGCTTGTTGGCGCCCAATTTCATTCACCCCAGCGTCCGTCACCGGTTGGACCTGCGCGCCAGCCGCGGCAATGTCATCGCCGCCGACTGCCATATCGGTGTCAACACCCGGATCGGCTCCTGGAACATGATCAATTACCACTGCAGCGTGGGCCACCACTCACAGTTGGGCGACAACAACTTCCTGTCACCGCATTTCAATGCCGGTAACAGCGTGACCCTCGGTAATCGCTGCTTCATCGGGCTCAGTACCGTGGTCACGCCCCAGACGGTGATTGAAGACGATGTAACGATCCAGGCCGGTTGCACCCTCAGCGAGTGCATCCCGGCGCATTCGCACTGCACATCCACGGCCCGCCAGAAAATCCTTCAACTGGTCTAAAGGAGTAGTACCCGCATGAACAAGTCTGCACACGTCATTATCATGGGCGGTGGTCCAGCTGGCAGCATTGCAGCGTTGACCTTGCAAAAACTTGGACACCAGGTGACGGTGTTCGAAAAAGAGAAGTTCCCGCGTTATCGCGTAGGCGAGTCCTTCTTGCCTGGGACATTGTCGATCCTGCACCGCCTCGGGTTGAGCGACAAGATTGCGCAGGCCGGCTACGTGCTCAAGCCCTCGGCCACCTTTCTGTGGGGCAAGACCGAAGCGCCGTGGACCTTCTCCTTCACCACGCCCAAGACCGAGGACTGGGTGTTCGACCACGCCATTCAGGTTTTGCGCTCGGACTTTGACCAGATGCTGCTCGACACCTGCCGTGAGCGCGGCGTGCGCGTGTTCGAGGAGGCCGCCGTCATCGATGTGGATACCGAGCAAGCCGACAAAGTCAGCGTGATGGTACGGCACAAGGACGAGACCAGCGAATTCACGGCCGACTACCTGATCGACGCCTCGGGCAGCAACAGCCCGCTGGTGCGCAAGCTGGATCTGCGTGAGTACGACGAATTCTACAAAAGCGTGGCCTTGTGGTCGTACTTCAAGACCCCGGATCCGTTCAAGAACGACCTCAATGGCACCACGTTTTCGATTACCTTCGAGGATGGCTGGATCTGGATGATCCCGCTCAAGGACGGTGTCTACAGCGTGGGCACCATTGTCGACCAGAGCAAGCTGGCCGATATCAAGGCCATGGGACTCAATGCTTTCTATGACAAGACCCTGGCCAAGAGCGAGCGAGCCTTGTCGATCCTCAACGGTGTGGAACGTTGCGAGGATGTGAAGCTGGTGCGCGATTGGTCCTACGAAACCAAATACTTTTCCCGTAACCGCTTTTTCCTGTGTGGCGATTCGGCCTGCTTCACCGACCCATTGTTCTCCCAAGGTGTGCACCTGGCCTCGCAGTCGGCGGTCAGCGCCGCCAGCAGCATTGACTACCTGATGCAGCACCCGGAGCAGAACGAGAAGGTGCACGCCTGGTACAACCGCAGCTACAGCGAGACCTACAACCAGTACCACGAGTTTCTGGCGTCCTTCTACACATTTGCCTCGTTCACTGAGCCGGAATCCGAGTTCTGGACCAAGCGTCGGATCAGCGAGTCGGCCGACGAACGTTTGAAGCGCAAGGAATGGTTCGAGCAATTGGTCAACGGGGAAAAGCAGAACCGCCCGCAGATCGGCGACTTCAAGGACCGCGCCTCCACCATGATCGCCATCGGCCGGCACCAGCGTAATGAATTGACCGACGAGTTCATGGATGCCGAGCTGAACCCGGCTCGCGTGCGCTGGATCTCCGACCTGACCAAGCAACTGAACCGCATCGTCAGCTTCAGCTGGCTGGGCGACCGGGTCGAGACTGCCGATTACTTCAAGATCGAGCCGCTGAGCTTCAAGCTGAGTCTCAAGCGGATCCTGTCCAACGGGGCCGGCAAGGACATGACCAAGTACACCGTGAGCGAAGCCCTGGTGCAGCTGTTCAAGGACCTCAACGAACAGCAATTCGGCTACAAGGAGTTGATGGTGCGCCTCAACGAAGTGGGGGAGGTGAACTCCTCGCAGTTCGTGATCCGGTTGATGGAGGCCGGTTTGCTCGATGGATTCGACAAACATGGGCAACGAGTGCTGGTGCAGGATCGCCTGCGTTTCGATGGGGTAGGTGTCGAATATGAAGTTTGACGAGGGGTTCAGCTGGCTGTTCCTGGCGGGCGTCGGCAACTCCGGCGACAACCACTGGCAGCGGCATTGGGAGACCGAGCATCCCGATTCATTGTGGCTGGAGCACCGTGACTGGGATAACCCGGACTGCGAGGAGTGGGTCGCGGATTTGCAGGCGCTGTTGTCCGGCCAGCAGCGCCCGGTGGTCGTGGTCGCCCATAGCCTGGGGTGCCTGTTGCTGCTGGAGTGGGCGGCGCGACATCGATCGGATCGGGTGCGCGGGGCGTTCCTGGTCGCGGTGCCGGACCCCAATGGTCAGCAGTTCCCGGAGCAGGCCCGCGGCTTCCGACCGGCTGACCAGCTGAGCGTCGACTTTCCGGTCACGGTGATCACCAGCCAGAACGATCCCTACGGGGACCTTGATTACGTTCAACGCAGCGCCCGCCAGCTGGGTTGCGGCTGCACCAACCTGGGCGAGCTGGGCCACATCAATGGGAAGTCGCAGTTGGGGTACTGGGATCAGGGCTACAACCTCCTGCAATCCTTTGCCCGGTCACTGAGTCACTGAGTCACGATCGCACACAGGCTGCCCACGGCGGCCTGTGCTTCTTAAAGCCATCAGGACGATGCTATGTCAGCTAATGCCGTGTCTGTGCTGCCGGGCAATGAGCTTGGAGCCGCATTATCGCCATTGATTCGAGGGGTTGCGCAGGGACAGTGCCACCGTATGCCGGTGCACGCGCGATTTGAAGGGCACAATGTGCCGGCCATGTTGGCGGTCCAGGACGAGGCCCATTGCGTACTTGAACTGCCGGCCGGCGTCTACGGCACCAACCCCGAGCCTTTCACCGTGGCACTGTGTTTCGAGCAGTGCCTGCATCGTCCGCAGGTGCCGGTGAACCTGCAGGGTCGGTGGTCTGGCAATGACCGATTCTGTCTGGAGCTGGTGAGTTGCGGCGCCAGGCCCGCGTATCTCAACGAGCGCGATCGCGCCGACGCGTCACTCAGGGCTGCGGCGCGAAGCCCTGTGCTGTTCAATCGTCGCCTGACCGTACAGTTGCATTACCTCAGCCCACTCAACGGCGTATTCGAGGTGCTGGACCGAGATGTAGTGATCGTGCCGGGCATGGATCTGGAACTGCAGTTCAATTGCCCGTGGAGTGGCCCGGCCATGGTGCGGGTGCAGGTCCTGGGACGTTACGAGGACCAGGGCCGCTTCCTCTGTCATTTCCGGATGCTGGACAAAGCCTCGAGCACTGCCGCAGCGTTGATGCTGCTGTGCCAGCGCCGGCACTTTTCCTTCGACAGCCTGCCTGTGGCGCTCCGCAAGAGTCCGGCCATCGGTCGCCTGATCCATGTCGCGATTATCGAAGGGACCGGCGCCATGGACGACCTGCTGACGTGCCGCCTGGCTGCCAACCGCCACTACGGTCGGCTGGAGGACGTGCAGGATCCGCGAGTCTTGTGGGATGAATGGGACCCTTTCGCCATTCAGGTCAGCGCGCGGCTGGGCAACAAATGTGTGGGGGCGGGGCGTGTAGTCGTCAACAGCGGCCATCGTGAACGCTGCGAGATCGAAATGTCGACGCCCTTGCCGCAATGGCTGTGGACGGCGGGCTTTGTCGAGATGTCCCGGGTCGCCATTCTGCCCGAGTACGCCGGGCACCACGTGATGCTGGCGCTGCTGCGCGAGCTGGGCAGGATTACCCTGCATTTGCAGAGTCGGTACATTGTGCTGGACGCCATCGATATCCTGGTGCCGATCTACACGCGATTAGGGGCGCAATGCCTGCCGATCAGCAAGAAACATCCGTACAGCGGGGAAACCGTGCGTGTGATGTATTTCGACGTCGGCCGTCTTCTGAGCAGTCTCGACTGGCACCTGCCCCAGTGGCTGTATGTGTTCGGGCCGACCATCGGGCACAGCGTGCATCGCCAGCACATTACCCGGCTCGCCGCTCAATATCAGGTGTCGGCTGCGGGGATACGAGTCAAGCGGGGGATTGCGCGTGCGCTCAAGAAACTCATGGGTTGATCCCTCGGTCGTGAGGCTTGTCAGCTCCACCGCGTCGGCCACCCTGTATGCCGGTTGGGTGGCATTCTGCGCCCGTCAGTTGCCCTGGACGGCCATGGCGCAATCGGCCCTGGCGCAGTGGTTGCTCAGTTTCGCGGCGACTTTTGCGTTCTCGGCATTTATCAGCCGCCGGATCGGCAACAGTCCGCGCCAGGCCGTGGCGGTGCGAGTGGCCGCGTGCGCAATGTCGATCTACGCAGCTGTGCTATTGAGCGTACACATGATGATCGGCACGCCGAACCCGTTGCTGACCCTGCTCCCGGTGTTGGGCCTGGCGGGAGCCTACGCCCTGTTCTACGCCCGGTTACAGGTCCGCCACAATGCGCGTGCGCAATCGGCATGAGCGCGTTGCAGTTGGTTGCCTTCCCGGTCCATGCGCAGGCGGATGCCGCTTGGCATGCCCTGCTTGACGAGCAGCAGAGGCGACACGCCGCGACCTTGGGCGAGCGTCAGAGAGTTCGTTACATCAACGCACGCATTGCCCTGCGCCTGACGGTGGCCGGGCTTGTGCAGTGCGACCCGCGACGAGTGGTGATCGAACAGCTGGCATCGGGACAATTGCGCATCTGCACCCAGCCACCGTTATTCGCCAGTGTGACGTATGCACAGCAGCTGGGCCTGTTGGCCCTGGGGTCGTCCCGTCTGGGCCTGGATTACGAGGACGGTGCCGCCCCGGTCTTCTGGTGCAGTGCGGTGCGTCGATATTTTTGTGAGAGTGAGCGTCGCTGGCTCCAGAGTCGCGATGAAAGTACGCGGGAAGCGGACTTTGTGTGGTTGTGGACCCGGCGCGAGAGTCTGCTCAAATACCGGGGCAGCGGGATACGGGGTGATACGCGGTGCTTATGTCGCCCTGGAGATGCCGCGCCTGCCCAGCGCAGTTTCAATCTGGCCGGAGGGGTTGGGACACTCACCGGTGAGGTGCTCACAACCGATTTGTCACCTTCACGGATGGCCCTGTGCGGTGAGTGGTCGCCGGAACTCGATTTCAGCTGGCGCCAGGCGCCAGTCCGGATGCCTTGCTGCGTCAGATCTGAATGAGCTGCATCGACAGCGCCTGGACAACGGCAGCGCTGCGTGTCGTCACGCTGAACTTTCGTCGGATGTTCTTGAAGTGATAATCCACGTTGGCTTCCGAACAGCAGCAGATATTCGAGATCTCCCAACTGGTCTTGCCAAAGGCACCCCAGCGCAGTATTTCCTTTTCACGCTGGGTCAACTTGACCTGGGTGGCGGGCGCTGGCGGAACCATCAGGGTCAAGGCGGCTTGAAGAGCTGCGTCCCTGAGTATCGATAGCGTACCCATATGGTGTCTGATCGTCGCTTGCGCCTGATCAGCGTCATGTGCCTGGAGGTTGAGGCCCAATGTGCCGAACTGACCTTGCGGGCCGTGCAGGGCGAAGGTGACGCCATGTTCCAGCCCTTGCGCGACGGCCAGCGCCCGCAGGCTGTGTTGCTGCGGTGAGCTATACAGCCGCTCGGTCCAGACGATGGGCGTGACGTTATGCATGCAGTGCAACATCACCGGGTCGATCCTGACGTAGCCTGCCTGTTCGTAAGCCTCATGCCAGGCTTGTGGGTAATCGCCGATGACCAACTCGTTGCGCTCCGGTACGTTCCTGCCTGGCTTGAGGCGCAGCTCATAACGGTCAAAGCCCAACTGCAGGATCGGTTCTTTCAAGCGATCGAACAGTTCGCTGTTGGTCGAGATGCGGGGGCCGTCGAGAAGGGGCTCAAGCGCTTGCGATACCATCATTCATTTCCTTTTCAATGATTGCCGGCTCAAGCATCGCAGGATGCGGATCAACGGTTCATCAGCCAGATCGAAGCCGCGACCAACAGACCTCCAATGCATTGCCAGACGGAGAGTTGGATATCCAGTACGACCCAGGACAGCAGCACCGCGAACATCGGCGCCAGGAACAGCCAGCCGCTGATGCTGGTGGCGTCCGCTCGTTTCAGCGCGACGAACCACAGCCCGAACGAGCCGGTCGAGGCCGGTATGGCCAGCCAGGCAAACCAGCCCCACTGCTGGATCGAGAGGTGGTCGGGCCAGTGCTCGCCGGCCACGAGGGCGCAGGCGAGCGCCCCCAGGGCACCGATGAACAGTTGCCAGAAACTCAAGGTCCACGTCCCGACCGGCACCGGGTTGCGCTTGATGATCAGCGTCGCGGTGGCCCAACTGACGGCAGCGCCCAAGCCCAGGGTGACGCCAATCCAGGCGCCAGGCTGTGGGTCTTTTGCAAAGTCAGCGCCAATGGCCAGCGCTACGCCGATCAAGCCTGTAACCAAGCCCGACAGGCGGTTGGCCTTGAGCGGCTGCGCGAAGAACAGCCGGTTACCCACCGCGACCCACACGGGGTTGGTGAAAAGCAGGATCGCGGCGGTGGAGGCTGAGACGGTGCGCATTGCCAGGAACAGCAGGCTCATCACAGCCGTGGTCTGGGTGAGGCCGATGATGGCCATCACCAGCACCTGGCGGGCGTCCAAGTGGCGCGGAAGCAGGTTGGCACGCCAGGAACCGCCTTGCATCAGCACCAGCGGCAGGGTTGCCAGCGCGGCCAGGAAGAACCGCCAGCCCACCAGCATCAATGGATCGAATCCCTGATCGAGCAATATCTTGCCCGACACGAAACTTGAGCCCATCAAAAACGTGGACGCCAGGATCGTGACAGCGAAACCCACGCGGCCAGGGGCGGCGGTTGCCTCCCCTGCGGCAGACAGGGCCATCAGTAGATTTCAATCCGCAGCGGCTGGACCCGGCTCGGCAACAGCGGTGCGATGCACCTTTGGCCCAAGCGCCTGATGGTTTCCTGCCGTGCCGGCGCCAAGGCAAGCTGCAGCACCCCGGTGCCGTCGATCAGCGCTTTGCCGGCGCTCAGCCTGAGGGTCTGGCTCTGCTCCAGGAATATGTCGCGACCTTCCCAGCTCACCCAATGACTGCCGCTCAGGGCGTGAGCAATGATGTCCTGGCGCAAGTGCAACGACATCAGCTCGGTCGGGCGAAGGTAGATGTAGACCCAGTCCGGCTCGCCGTCGGATGCCCCCCGGGAATCGGCACTGAAAGAGACCGTTAACGTACGCACTCTGGTCATCCTTCTGAAAAATCCATTGGAAATACATCTGTGCTTACATTAAAGGGCTGATTTCTGTAAAAACATCAGTAATTTCTTGGAGTAATGGTTAGCGAGGCTTACATGTCGGTGATCCCTCCCCTCAGTTGTCTGCGCAGTTTCGAAGCCGTCAGCCGCTTGTCCAGCGTCACCCTGGCGGCGACGGAGCTGCACGTCACTCACTCGGCGGTCAGCCAGCAGCTCAAGGTGCTGGAAGAAATGCTGGGTGTGACACTGTTCGTGCGCGAAGGGCGTACCTTGCGCATCACTGAAGACGGTCGGTTGTACTCGTTGCAGGTGCGTGAGTCGTTGAAAAACATCGCCGATGCGACTCGCCAGGTCAAAGCGCAGCCCAAGGCTTCGGAGCTGGTGGTGGCGGTCATGCCTTCCTTCGGCTTCTCCTGGCTGTTGCCGCGCATCGGTCGATTCCAGGCACGTTATCCGCACATCACGGTGCGTCTGCAGGCCAGTCTCACCGTGACCAACCTGGCGCAGGAGGCGGTGGACGTCAGTGTGCGTATGGGGCGGGGCGACTGGGAACAGGTGCAAAAACAGCTGTTGTTTCACGATGAAATGATCGTCGTCGCTTCCCCGGGCTTCAATGGCGGACAGTTACCGCAAACGCCGGCGCAGATTGTCGCCAGCCCGATCATTTTCACCATGGACTCCTGGCAGCCCTGGTGCGAGGCGGCGGGGCTGGACACCGAAGTTACGCGCAAGGGGCTGTGCAGCAACGATTCGAATCTGGTGCTGGAGGCCGTGCGACTCAAGCAGGGGGTCGCGCTGGTGCGTCGCAGCCTGGTGCACGACGCGATCGGGCGTGGTGAACTGGTGCAACTGAGCAAGTATGCGGTGCCCTATGCCTACCCGTATTGGCTGGTGCTGCCGGACCGCGAGCGCGTCGAGGCCAAGCGGCAGCAGTTTGCCGAATGGCTGGGGGAAGAGGTCGAATCGTATCTGCGAGAGCTCAGTCAGGTATGTCGACTGCCTGGCTGTTGAGGGGACCTTTTTCGAGGCATAAAAAAACGGCTTATCGTTCGATAAGCCGTTTTTAGTACTTGGTGGTACACAGTCATTTGAACTGGATCTGTAAGCTGCTGTAAATAAAGGGCTTAAGGTTGATCTTGTAAGTTAGGCATACATGTGGGCATACAGGCAGCATATTTCTGGCCCACTGCCCTTCTTGGTATTTCCCGGTTGGTAAAGCACCAGCAGATGGTTAGTGGCGTATTCCCATTAGGGCCAGATATCCTCATCACCAAGGTTGTAGCTATCTCTTATGCACGTTTCTCATCTATCTGGAAATTAGAAAGGAAGCTAAATGAAGATTATCGATATCGTACACAACTACCCTGATGGGGGACGAGGGTTAGACCGTGGTCTGTGTCGGGTGAGATCTTTCGTGACAGGCGCGGGCACTGTTGTACTGCTTACCGAGCTGGATCGAAAAAACGACGGCATGTCAGTCAGCAACGCGGTCGAGCGGATAATCCCATCTCTTCAAAATTTGGGCATCGTCCTGGGGCCGGCTATTTACATTGACCATGATGAAGGTAAGGACCCCCTTGGTGACAGGTTTGAAATTGTGAGTCTGAGCTCTCTACGAGGAGCGCAGTGGAAACCCATAAGTCGACTGGCAGCATTGGAGCTGTTGGGATGTGCACCCGAGGAGCTTGACGAACGAAGCGAGCAAAACCATAGGATCATTTATCGAGCGGATCAACTGCGCTATTCACGTGACCCATTCATCGACTCTCCTTGGCAGCAAAGTCAATCGACCATCAAACGGCGCCTCGAAATAGCAGAGGCAATGGTTTCCAAAGCGGAGATTGAAGAGCTAATTGGCACCAGAGCGGGAGAGCGAGAGATTCAACATCTTTTGAAGCGGGACCTCTCTATTTTCGGTGAGGCCTATGCCAAGCCTGATGATGAGTACATTTGCTTTGCAGAGTTTCCAGTCGGTGATGGGCAAGTGGACTTTGTTGTTTTTACGGGGCGATCTCGCATGGATGTGATTCTAGTAGAGGTGAAGGGGGCGAATTTCAACCTGCTAAATGCTGACCACTACAAGGCATTCAACCACAAAATAAATCAAGCTGCGGCTCAGATCAGGGATCGAATCAGCCATATCTACAAGGGCGGTTCATCTTTTAGAGATCATGTTCATTCTCTTAGAGAGCGGGCGGAGAGGGGGGAGCATGTCTACGGCGCATTTGTTGGACCGTACGGTAGGCTTCAGGTTGATCCTCAGAAGGAAATCAATATCCGGACGGTCCTCATAGGCGGGAGGACTGTGGATGATCGCTTGGAGAGCGATAAGAGGTACGCCTTCGAACGTGACATGGTACCGCCGATTCGCGTGGAGTCCTGGGATACCTGGTTACGCAGGCTCCAGCGACCCTGATTGCAATAGCTCCTCCATCGGCCTCCGAAAGTCGCTGGGGACCCTGAGGAATTTACAAGTATACGGGGTAGGAAACCCGCGGGATCTTGGTAGCGACAGAGATTGCAGCTTACTGAAATTTCAACGTTGAAATTGAAAGGATCCTGACGAAAAAAGGGATCGTCACCGCAACGGTAAGGTGAGCCATTGTGTTGTTGATAGCGAACGGTTGAACCCGGTCAACCTTGGGTATGCTGTCAACCTGTCAACCGACGTAGAAAACTCAGTCGCTAACACGAAGCTGCGAGTTCTTTTGCCCGGATCGTTTAGGAATGCCTAGGGTCCCGGCGGCGTCTTAACCCCCGTGGAGCCCTGTCGAACTGAGTGTTCACCGGTTCGCTAAGCTGGGCCCTTGTTCGCTAATAAGGTCCGGCGGGTTTCCAACCCGTGACGCCTCGATTTAGTCTGGGTCTCCTAGGTTAAGTATTAATCACCGAAATAAGCTTACGTACCGATGAGAGTTAATGAACTCGGTTTCGCTCGCTGGGGGATGCGGCTCACGGGGGAGTTGGGGACTCTTGAGCGAGTGTTACACAGGTTACAGGTGTAACGAAAAATTATAGCTATTTGATTTATAAAAGATTTAAACACTGTAACGCCCTGCCGGTACAAAGCAGGTAAGAGTGTTACGAAAAACAATAGTGTTACGCCGACAGGAGATTTTGGAGTACGAATCGGCAAAACAAAGCATTCTACCTTGCAGAGAGAATCGGGTAGCGCTTTGGAAGGCGATTATGGATCCCGGTTTTACGACTTCGGGCAAAATACTCATGGACGAAAAAGGAAATGCCGCTTGCTTGTTAGAGAACATGAAAGTTACAGCCGCAGAGATGGTAGGCTGATTGTCGGCGACCCACCATGTTTGGATATGTCCTGCCAGTGCACTGAGAACCGCTTAATGCGCAACGCTAGCGAGCTTGCATGTAGTGCTGAAAGGCGTATGTATAACGAACGCGGGGAAGTTATAACGGTGATTACTAGGGTGGATCGCTGCCCGTTGGCTGCGACCCATGTGCCAGTAACAATCTAGCTTCAATGAAATTTACGGCCTCTCGGCAGCTTTCAACCAATCAACAATCCCATTGACACCCAGTGAGAGTAGCGTGTCTTGCATTATTACGACGCGCTGCAATAATGCACCGGAATCAGATTCTTCTTTTTCCTCCGCCTCTGCAAAAAGGCGCGTTATAAGTTGGGTTAAACTATTTTGATAATCGTAAATATGGAGTTTGTTGCGGATAGCATACTCCAGGTATATCTCTAACGCCGCCATGGCTTGTTCTGGGTCGTTTTGTGAGTGCGAATTTAGCCATTCGTGGAAGCCAAATAAATCATGGTTACGCTTGTTGCTGTCATTGTTAATCGCAGAAAAAAATTTTCTGATAATTGTTATCGGTAGCTCAATGACGGGAGAATTCTCCCTAAATATACTCATCATTTTTTTTGCGACTACATTGCTGTGAGGGGAGGCTGAGCTTAAGCCGGTATCCATTCCGTTTATGCATAGTTCCCTATGTTGCTTAATGTTTTCAGAGTTTGCCCAAACCGCTATAGCGCCCTCCCATGCTGCGATGCTGTCCGACCTATACAGATTGGCGAAGAGGTCCTCTGACGATATATGTTTGGTCATTGTGGCTAAAGCCGATATTCTTCCCCAGGTCTCAAGATCTTTACCGTTGCCCTCATCTAGAAGTCGAGCCAGTAAAGGTTTAACTATCTCAAAATGATTGTGATATGAATAGTAAAGGCATGGCTCGGCTATTCGCCACAGGCCACAGGAGTTGTTCATGGTGAGATGAAACAAATTCCACCCTAGTTCAGGACGTTTGCTTTGTAGATACGGAAGTCGACGCAAAATAATCGCGCGGATTGCTGGGTTCTCGTCCCTGGCAAAGCGTTGCAATGCCGCAGGTAGAAGATCAGGAAGATCGCGTTCGCATTCTAGAAAGTTGTTGGCCAGGATCATCAGGGCATCGGCTACGTCGCCCTTAGTCATATTGATACCTAAATCGATTAAGTCAACGGAGTCTCCATGAAATGGGTCGGCTTCATACAGCGTTAAAAAACTGAAAGATAAAAATACAAGCCTCGTTGCTGCCAGTGAATCTTCAATGACATGAGCACAAGCTTGAAGTGCTTGGGCTGTGGTACGTCGGTGATGCCATTGCGCAGAATGTTTTTCCAGCTCGCTAAGAATGTTTTCTGCGAGCTCAGCAGCATCAGGCTCTTCAACAGGCGTCCATACACTGTGAGTATGCAAATTTCCATGCCGATGAGCTATATATGTAGCGACACCATTCATTATGTCATCGCGAAATTTCATGGAAATGTTTTGCCAACGTTCTGACAAGATTTTCAAAAACCGTGAAGGGTGACGTGACGCTGCCTCTTTCAGTAGCCCGCCAACTTCTCGCTCACCACCAATAAAGAATTCAATTCCTCGAAGATTTGAGTGGCCATCATAGTGGGTTAGTAAACTCAAAACTCCACTATCACTTGTATTAAGAAAAACTTCAAACGAGAATGGTGCTCCGACCATACCACCCCGCGAATAGATGTACGGCTCAGCAATCAATACACCTTCTGCTTTTTCATACGCATCCACCAGCGCTTGCGCTGCTTGCGAGCGCAGATAGCAAGGAATTGTTACGAGCAGCTCCGCTTGGGCTCTGATTATCCATGGGGCAATCTGGCCATTGATTTCCTCAGTCCACATCTTTAGGATGTTTGACGTCACAGTATCTTGTATGGGAGCGGCGAGTAGATGGAATGCTGAGCGTATTAATACGCCTAATTCATAAGAAAGTTTAAATTCTAGGATTTTAGCATCGCATAACATGTCTCCTATGAGATCGATGTTTGATTTAGGTGAAGAGGTATAAGCTAGTATAGAAAAATAGAGTAGCGCACCTTCACGATTCAGATGGATTCGCTTTCTATTTTTTTTCCACCATGTTGAGTTTTTTGAGGCGTGATAAAGGATCGCAGCTTCAACTGTGCCAAAAAGAATGTCTAAACTGTCCGAGTAGTTTATATCTCTTTGGCTATGTGTGTCTTCATATGAGGTGTGGTTTAAAAATCCGCTTCGGTATCCTATTCGCGTGTCCTCGTACAGTGAAGCCTTAAAATTGCTCCAGTGTTCAATCGATTGTATCGCCAAATCAAGTAGTGCCGTAGATTGCAACATGCGATTATGGAAAAAATCCTTATTTTCTCCAAATTCATGGGCTTGGCACCGAAGTTTGTTACCTAGCTTATATTGCAATATATCTTCGTCTCGAACGCTTTTTGCAATGTAATCCCACAGCCAAACATCTCCCACGGCACCTGCGGCGACGCATTTACCTATGACCCGGCCAAGAAAACTATGTTCAGATTGTGGTCTTTTTAGAAGCCGTTCCAATAGCGGGATCGCTAGATGTAAATACTCTGATTTTATTTCAGAAAGATTGATAGCAAGACGGTCTGCGATTTCATTATAATCAGGCAAATCTAGTGCCAGCACATCTGCCCAATAGGACAAAACCCCCTCAGTGTCTACGTTACTCCATTGCGTGATACGCTGAGCGTGTCCTGTCAATCCTTCAATATCTATCGAGGTTTTCATATATGGAACAAGGTACTTAAGCCAGAAGCGGTGCCAATCAACCGTACCTGCCAAGCCGTAAATTACCTGAAAAACTTCGCGATGATTGTCTCGCAGGTCACGTATCAATGACCAATCCCCATCCTGGGGTACCTGTTCGGCATATGATTCTGCTACTAAGCGTCTGATATGAAAAGCTGCGCTTCCCGTCAACACCGTGCGAAGTTGTTTTCTGAATTTCGAGCGTTCACCTAACGCTAAATATGCGACAAAGCTTCGGATGCTGGGTCGAACAAATGGAACAGGAGGTAAGCCTTTTATAAAATCATTCAATGTAGATCCGTCGCGGACGGCTCGACTTATAACTAGAACATCTAATAGCGTTTGATGGCCGAAGGTTAGTCTCCTATCCTGAGTTTCTTGCAGCACGTTCAAACTACACAACCGACGTTTAATGTCGTCAGATGCAGTGAAGCGCTGGTAGGGTAGCGATAAACTACGGTGTGTCAGCATTTCGCCGGCTAATGCTTCAATTGCTTGAATTGCCGTGTCGCCTAGTTCATTGTCGTTTAAAACTATTATGTCCAGGTACCGTTGGGCCAATGCTTGGCTGGTAACAACATTGAAGCTTCCATCACGTTGGGCAAGCTCTACAAATAGTGCTAATTCACGGGGATTTTCTATTAGCTGACGGGTCCCAATGTCAATCGACGTGGGCTCAATTCCAAGCTTTACAAGTAATGGTTCTACTTCAGTTTGCCAATCCAAAGATTTACATTTTACTTCACAGTCCCATTTTCTTTGGGCGATTCGTTGATCGTAATGTCTATCAAACTCCCGGCAAGCCGTAACGACAGTAATATTTGGGATAAAGAGCAAGCGATCTACTTGGGCAAGAAAATACTGCAGGGCACGATGGTCGCGGGCGATAGACAGAACATCCAGCGAGTCGATTACTATTACTACTTTTGCATCGTCAGCGAGTCGTGCCGCCTTTTCTACCCATTGTTCGGGTAAGCCTTGTGCTTGGCGTTCGTCTGAATTAGCTAAGTCGGCGAACTCTCGTGATTGGATAAATAATGGTACTATGTCTGAGTGAGATTTTGCTCGTTCCTCCAATGTCTCCTGTAGCGCTAGCATCGAGCAGGTTTTTCCTGAGCCTGGAAGGCCTGTAAGCAATATAGATTTTTTTTGTTCAAAGATTGCGGTCAGAAGTTCTTCTACAACTTTGTTGGGGATGCGTAGTCCCGCAATATCTCTTCTCCATGACCTGCCGATAGCAGAGGTATAGGAAAAGGAATGGCGTATCTCTGCAAGATTCATTGGTGGGACCAACGTCGCCCCGGCTTGCTGGATTACGGTCTTCAAATCGTTCTTTGTAAGTCGATGCTGCGGAGCGGTGGACACGCTATCGTCACCCATACGCGCACCTAGCAGATCAAGGCTCGTCCAGAGAGCGTTGAATGCTGCCTCGGGGTTACTAACCATGTTACGTAACCGTTCGAGCAGATTCTCTATCATGCGATCTAAATCGTCGCTGGTGACAAAGCTAGTCCGGCAAAGAAATTCATAATTTGAAAGTTTGGGACGGGTTTTTTTAAGTCGTGCTGATAAGTCTGAATTTACGGAGCTGTGCTCCTTACCTAGACTTTTTGTGTAACTGTGCTCGTCGTGCTGTGTTGTACTGTGTTCTTTCAGCTTTGCAAGGGCTCCAAAATTATTGCGAGAATAAAATCGGATTTTTATATTTTTATTTTTTGTTAGAGTGGTGGCGGCTTTATCTATTTCGTCTGACAAGTCCGCTAATGTCCAGGCTTTGAAATTGGTTTGATTTTTTTTGCACTGGCAGGCAATTAAATTTCCGCTGCTTTTTCCAATAACGATGTCATCAACGTCATAGTTGATTGAGTCAATTTCAAGCCATTGGTAATCTGGATCGGATAATACAGTTATTGCCCAATCGAAAGCCACCAGTGTTTGGTAACCGTCACCTCGATTGGAGCGCACGCCCGCGATGCTCATAATTTACCTCAGACAGAGATTACATCCTTGTTCATTATCGGCAGTCATGTTGCTCATTATATGCGCTTCCCTGATCTTCGCGAGTCGGTCACCGAGTTGAGCCCTGCGGTGGGATAACCTGACACCGGGAGTTGATTTGGAGGCCATGGTTGATGTTAATGCCCTAATGCGGTCTTTGGAATAAATAGTTTAGCTATTCGAAGCTTATTAGAGCTCGTCTCGTCACCACAGATTGAAGAGTTTGAGTCGTTGATTCCGAGGCGAGAAAGCGTTAGCTACTGCCTTCGGCCTGAAGCTTGCGCTTCAGGCCGAAATTAAGGGGCGGCCGGCCGGCTGGTTTCGGCAATTCAGCCCTGTCCTCGGAAGGTTAAAGTGGTATGGAAGCCGGTCAGGCTTCCTGTGCTCTTTAACTTCGAAACTTCAGTTTCTGATCGATAAGGCTCAGTTCAGCTCTGATCGCGTTGGCGGTGAGGCTTTGTATTGCTGTGTTTCTCCCCCAGCGAGATCCCATGAGCTTGAGCAGGCTGCTCAGATGGGTTCTCCTGGCCTTCAGCGTTTCGGTACGACTGGGGCTATTCTGCATTGCAGTGTTCATAGTGCTGATCCTGGGGCATTGTTTAAACAGCCCACGCACGTGGGCTGTTTCAGGTGGGCTGTGCGTTACAAAGCCAGCACGTCTTGTATGCCGTACCGCGCTGAGCGCTCTGAAAGGTCACTCCAGGCCCAACTGCTAAAGTTTTCGCCTTGCTCTGGAACGTTGAGCTTGAGCAGCGCAACAGGATCCCGGTCGATCATCCGACGCGCCGCGCAAAGTTGTCCGCCCACATCAAGCAATGCTTGAGCGGCCTCATTCCACTTCTCTTCGAGCACCGCGTTGGCGAGGTGCAGCGCCTTGTTCTCAATTTTTTGATGTTCTTCCTGCGCTTTAGAAATGTGCTGATCAATGGTGGCCAGCTCTTGCTCCAGAGCGCTGATGATTAGCTGTTGGCGACGGTTTTGCTCGGCTACAGTCGCGAGGTTTTTGGCCGCTTTTTGAGCATCAGCATTCGCGGTCTTCTCGCCTTCGGTGTCCCCCCACGCGACAGCCTGAGCGTAGGCCGTCGCCGCCTCGGTCTCGGCCTGCCGCGCCTTCGCGATTTCGTCTGTGGCTTGCTGACGGATTTCATTCAGGCGGGTGCTGACACCCCGCCTCTTTTCGTTGAGTTCGTGCTCGTCGGCTTTCCAGGTCGCCATAGCATCGCGGTAGCCCGCCATTAGCGTTTCGTGATTGGCGACGTTTTCGCGTCGAACAATTTTTTGATTCAACCGATCGATTTCAAAGTCCAGAGAATCACATTTTCTTTTCCGCTCAGCGTACTGATCCTGCACATCTCGTTCCCGGCCTCGCTCGATAGACTCGGGGCTGGCTAGGGCGGTCTCATAGGGCAAGAGTTCGGCTCGCAGGCGTTCCAGCTCGGAGTTCAGTTGTTCACGGCGGTCTTTCAGTTTTTGAAGGTCGTTCATTATTTCGTCTCTATGCAATTCGATTGGGTTGGGTTGAGTGGCTGGCGAGGCCGGGAATGAGCCGGCGCTACCTCTATCAGTAGGGATGCCGTCAGGCAGCCCGAGCCTCGCTCTCATCCGTTCCCGGAATCGTCTTCACGATGTAACAGCGTTGCGGGCCTAAACCAGGCAACCGGACCAAGCTCGATGCCTTCCCATCGCTACCAGGTTCCAACACGCCCCGGTGCAGCAGCTCCTTGTTCACGGCGTTGATGTTCATGCCCCGAAATATCTCGGATCGCCATGCCTCGGGCAGCACGTAGTAGGTGTGGGTGGTGTGCATGGTGTCGCCCATGCCGTGCTCCAGCGTTTTGCGAAAGCCCAGGCGGTCAATGGTGCGGGGCCCATGCTCATCGATCTTCGCGGCGGCGGTTTCCCAGCGGGTGAAGCGGCTTTCCCCAAAGCGCTCGATGATCTGGCGAAGACGGGCCAAGATCGCATCACCTTCAAGGTTCCCGGCGCCGCCACGCTCATTCAGCCACGCGCTTAGGCACACGCGTGCCGCAGTGGTCGCGGTGCCGTCGGGCCAGCCGGTGATGCCGAGCGCGGTGGCCAGCTCTCCGGCCGCAGCGGCCAACCCGAATCGTGCAGCGGCTCGGTGTGCCTGCCCACTGGCCGACGCGGGAAGGGCTTTGGCGACGAACCCTTCTAGAGTCCGGCGGAGGATGGTTGACCATCCGTGCATCTTGCCGGGCTCGCAAAGGGCCGCCAGGAACGCGGTGAGTGGCGTGCCATAGTATTTGGCTACCCGAGCCTTGAGCGTGTCAGAGAGGGCCGCTGCGTCATCGAAGCCACTCAACACGTCGAACATCCCCAAGCCTTTGCTGGCATCCGCTGGTACGGCGAGCATGCGTACCTCCATACCGGCTTTTAGCTCCTTGTTGGCTTCGGCCATGTGCTGCGCCAAAGTCTTCTCGCCTGTCGAGAGAAACAGCAAGCGCCACTCCTGTACCTGTCGGCCCGCTTGTCCTCGATCATTGGCGCGAGCCTTACCGGTGCCATTGCCAAGCATGTACACCGTTTCGCCGATGATGCGCGGGTCGCACATGCCGATTTCATCCAGCACCAGGAGCCCGTCCGAATGCGCGGCGGCGATGGATTCCAGGGCGTTGTCTGTCGAGCGCCAGGAACGCACTACACGTGGCCCGCCATAGATCGAGGCGGCCACTTGCAGGTGGGTGGTCTTGCCACCGGAGCTGTCGCCGTAGAGGTGAAACCCGCCCGATTCGTGACCGAGCATATTCAACAGCGGTCCCGCAAAGGCCACGCTGACGACGAACGCTAGACGATGGTTACCAACGCACAGTGCGCCGATTTGCTCCTGCCATTGCTCCAGTGTGCCGGACTCGCTGATCGGTGGGAGTTGTGCCCCAGCCTCATAGAAGTGCAGGTGTTCGTCATGCGAACCGATCTGCCGTTCGGGCAATAGGAAGGCATTGCCGTGCCAGCCGAGACGGGTGACCAGTCGAGCCCGTTGCGCACTGTCAAAGCCCTGCAAATAGCTCTGAAGGTCGTTGCGTGCGTTACGTCCCGAGCGACTGCCCGCCAGACGTAGACCCATGTCCACAAGGGGGCCGAGTACATCCTTGCCGAAGTCGCCGGTCATAGTGCGGGCCGGAATGTTCCAGCGTTTTTTCTGGCCGTCTGGGTCGTCGAACTCGACCAGCAAGCCCCAGTTGTGGCTCTTGTCGTCACGGGTGCGTGCGAGGATCTCCAGAGGCGAACACACAGGCCGTGCTTCGCCGTCGTCGCCAGAATAAAACACGCCTTCTGGCGTCAGGCGAAAACCACCGGGAAGCAGGTCATTTTTTGATTTGGCGGGCCGCTTGGTTTTCGGTGGTGCCTTTGTTTCGATTTCTCCGGCCGGAGCGGGGGTGGCTGCCGAGCCGAGCAGCTCACCAGTACGCTCCAGTTCGGCGAGGTGGGCCGATGTCCAGCCATTGGCGAGTGCGTCAGCTGCATCGTCGCCATCGTCCCATTGACCACCTTTGGCAAAGGTCGGTTTGCCATTCTTTAGCGTGGGCTTGCGTTTGAAGACGTCCAGGGCGATTGCTTGCACTGAGGCGGCGCCTATTTCACGCAGCTTTTCCGCGACGGCCTCCATGCAGCTCTGACCGCTGGAGTCGTTGTCCGGCCACAACAAGACAGACCGTCCTTTGAGCGGTGTCAGGTCGGCCTTGTGCCAAGATTTGGAACCGTTCGGCCAGCAGGTCGCCACATGGCCCGGCATCAACTCGGCAGCGGCATCGGCGGCTTTCTCACCCTCGCACAGTACGACCGGGGCATCGAGCCGTTGCGATAGTTCGTCCAGGTGCAGAAGAGGGCGTGGATCGGGCAGACCTTGCCAACGCCATTGCGTGGTTTGGCCGTCGGCGCGTTGGCACCAGGTCAACGGTGCAAAGACCTTCCTTGGCTTACCGTCTTCGTCCGGCCCCAGGTCGAACCGATAAAGCGCCATGAGGGGCCGGCGTTGGGCATCGCGATAGATCCAGACCTTGGAGGGCACGCCGTGTTGTCGGTGCTTGGCCGGGCACTTGTTCATGGCCTCAGCCGGGATCGGCTGAATGGCAATCCATTCCGGCGCTTTGCTTTTGCTCGGTGTGGGCTTTGATTGCGCGGCGCCTGCCGATACGTGCAGCAGATCCGCCAGCTTGTTGCAGGCCTCCACGTCCGTGCCGCCGTCTAGGTAGCGCACCAGGTCGATCAGGTCGCCGCCTTTGTCACCGGTAGCAAAGTCCGCCCAGGTGCCTTTGCTCAAGTTGACCTTGAGCGACCCGGCACGTTTGTCCGTGCGGGTCGGATTGGGGGCGGTGTATTCCTTGCCGCCATCGACCCGTTTGCCGTTGGGCAGCCAGTGAGACAGCACGCGATCAATGTCCTTGAGTGCGGCGCTCTTCACCTCGGCAAAGCTGGGGCGTTTT
Source organism: Pseudomonas sp. SMN5 (assembly GCF_052041925.1). NCBI lineage: Bacteria > Pseudomonadati > Pseudomonadota > Gammaproteobacteria > Pseudomonadales > Pseudomonadaceae > Pseudomonas > Pseudomonas sp. SMN5. The sequence continues at coordinate 208,550 of NZ_JBKGGX010000006.1, read as the reverse complement.
GTTGGTTTGTTCGTGCGCTGGGTCATGTATCGGCCCCCGGCATAAACATGGCATCGTTCACGTCATCGATCAGGGCTTTTGCCATTTCGCCGAGGTAGAGCGCGCACCAGCTGTAGCGTTCGCCCTTATCGCTCATGGCGGCATCGAGGGAGAGCTGATTAGCGTAATGCTGGAGGAGCGAAACCGTTTCGAGCGCGTCCTCAATAGGAATGCCCGCATTCACCCGAAACAAGCCCTTGCCGGAGATTTTATTGAAAAACGACGCTCGGCCGAGTGTGGTGTGAGCGCTCATACGGCACCGCCTTTCTGATCCATCGGAACAGACGTGGTGTCACCGTGCAGGGTCAGGGTTTTGATCAGTCCCAGGGTGCCCCGGACATCCCAAATAACAGCGGCCAGGACATGATTAGCTAGGCGTGGTCTGTCGCTTTCGCTTTCGAAATGGTCCTCAAGCAACATCAGTACGGACTCTGCGCGGTTGATAGCACAGGTGATTGCATCAACAGGAACACCCTTCTCGATGTCTTTGCTGACGCAGAGCAGGTCTTCAGGCAAGGCGAAGCTGAGTGGGGAATTCATTGGGCACCGCCTGCGGCTTCGAGAGCGCGAGCTTTGTCCATATGGGCGTTGTAACGGGCAAGACGAGTAGCGAGGCTGGAGTTGGCGTGTAGAGCGGCGAGAGCCATTGCACGGTGTGCAGCGGCGCGAATTTTGGACGGATTGAGGGCGTGTTGCATTTGTGAAGGCTCCTTGTACTGAGGAACCGCCACCGTCTGCCGCCAAGCAGATTAGGGTGACGGATTGCGCAGGATTGGCGGACCGGCGTACAAGGAGACCGGCGCACCCGAGGGTGCTCCTACGCAACCCGCCATAACACGGGAATGCAGACACAAAAAAAGCGCCTGCAATCGTAATGGGGGCGCTGTTGCGCCTTGTACTGTTTGGGCCGCCAAGCCCATTCGCTGAATTTGCAGCGACGACCAGAGAGTACCGCTGGTTTTTCGAAAGTGCAACTACGCGGGTGGCTTGCGGATTTTTCAGGTGTGGCATAAATTGTTCGGGCATGTAGATTTACCTCAACGCCTCCGGATCGCCCCCGGAGGCGTTTTCGTTTCAGGCATGAAATTCGAAGCGCAGGGAGAGCAGGGGCAGGAAGCCGCCTCGGAGCATCGAGCGGGCATCTTCATAGGCTTCCGCTTGCTGGCCTTCGTCGACGATCACCGCCCCAGTCTTTTCGCAGTGGAGCGAGAGTGCGCACCAGGTGCCGTCGGCCCAGCTGAGTACGCTGACTACGCGCCCCTGTTTGTCCTGCTGGCTGCGGTAGCGCTCCAGGCGTTGCATGAGGCGAGGCGAAAAGCCAATCTGGCGAAGAATGGAGAAGGGATGCATCAGGGCTTTGTTGGCAACCTTGAGGCTCATGCGGCCACCTGATCACGAGCCTCGATGCGGCTGCGTGCCCATGCTTGAACTTCAGACAGAACCCAGGCGACCGGCGCACCGCGAGCATTGCTGTTGCTCAGTTTGACTGGCTGAGGAAAGCCACAGTCAGGACGCTGCATCAGCTTGTAGATGGTGGAGCGTTTCATCCCCACGATGCCTTCGACTTCGCGCATGCGGATCAACGTCGAGGTGGCATCAAACAGCGAGGGGGAATTTGCAGGAGCCTTGCGGGGAAGGCCGGTGATTGAGGTATTCATAGGTATTGCTCTCGATTGGTTTGGACTGACGAGAGCAATGATCTAGGCGGTGAAGCGCGGTGAGCAGTTCACTTCCAATTGAAATCCGATTGAAATTTCAGTTACAGAACAAAGTTGCGTTTGAGGATGGCCTCTACGCTTTTGCGCGTGAGTGCCTTCTGAGTTTCGAGGGGGATCCACTCGGGACGCTGTTTTAGCGGTCTAGCAACTTCACGTTCCAGCCAAGCATGCACGGCGGTTGGGATGTTTCGCTCAGGCATGCCTTTCGCCAGGTAGTGCATGCCTTGCTTAACAATTGCAGCATCTCGGGCACTGGTGTCCTTGCTACGCTCCATGCCGCTTATGATGCCGCCTTTTTTGCGAATCGCATTCTTGATCGCTCGATCAGCGACGGGCGTCAGTTCGTCATCAATCAAGCAGGGCAGGGATATGATGGGCTCCAGGTGAAGGACGTACTGATCGAGCGCCTCAATGCGCTCATCTGGATTGGCCTGCATCTCTACAAACTGACAATAGAGTTCCCCCGGCCAGTCGGTCGGAGGCTCTGAAAGATGAGACCAAGCCTTCTGATCTGTTGTCCGCATCCAGTCGTTTAGCGCTCCCAGCGCTTTTACAGCACAAGCCATGATGTAGGCTGCGTGGGCATCGCGATCCGAAGCCGTTCCACACTCGCCGTATTGACGAACCCAGTGGGCGAGACGAGCTCTGGTGTCGGTGGAGGCATACTGAAAAATTGCCTCTTCATGCATTGTCGTTTTGATGCACAGCCTGCTGGGGTCGAAGTCGTTGATATCGTCGCGAACGCGAAGACAGCATTGTTCGATCAAATAGCACACGTCACGAATCTGTTCACGGCAGAGCTCGTATAGCGGCTGTGCCGAGAGAAAACTCATTAGTCCCGAGGTAAACGCGGAATCTACCAGGGATTGATGATCAGCCATGGCCGAGCGTCTCAGGCGTTGTGTCGCGCTTTATCCCACGCCCTGTGTGTCGCAAGTGAAGCCAGCGGGAGTCGCTCAATGACCAGACGCGTCTAACGTCAGCCCACAGTGAGTTAGGGGGGATAGACGCGTTACACATTGAGGCAGTGTCACACGCGGTGTACGGATATCTGCGTGGGCGTGTAACAGGCGTGAAAGCCAATGAAAACGGGTGTCTGGCGAGGTTATTTACACGAGTAACACCCGTAACATGGATTTTGAGGGGGGTATGGTAGTGGGTGCTCATACAGCCTTACCGAACTGACCTTGAATAACATTTCCGGCTTCAAGTGCATCAAGATGATCGGCATACCACTGCATCATCTTTATGCGCTGTTCAAGGTACTGGGCTTTGTTGTAAATCCCCCTGACACCTTGTGCCTTGTGACTGAGTTGGGCCTCGATATGGTCAGCGGGGTAACCATGCTCGTTGAGGATGGTGCTGGCGATGTGGCGGAAGCCATGACCGGTCTGGCGGCCTTCGTAACCAAGGCGCCTTAGTGCCATGAGAAACACGGTGTCGCTTCGGGGTTTGGTGCGGTCGCTTCTACCTGGAAACAGGAGAGGGTATGCACCGGTAAGTTGCCGAAGCTCCAATAGAGCATCTACGGCTTGAGTGCATAGCGGCACCAGATGTTCGCGGCCTTTTTTACGTCCCTTTCGTTCGACAGGCACTGTCCACAGTTTCTTGTCGAAGTCGAACTCCACCCAATGAGCTTCGCGAAGTTCGCTGGGACGGACTGCCATCAGGGTCAACAGCCGCAGGCCAAGCTGAACATCTTTGGCATGCGGATAGGAGCGTATAGCTCGAAGTAATCCAGGGAGCTCGTCAGGAGAGACATGAGCGTAGTTCTCTGCCTTTCCTGATGACAGAAACTTATGCACGCCCTCCAAGGGATTGTTAACGGCTCTGCCAGTTACGCGAGCCAGGTCATAGATATCTTTGCAGTAAGCCCTCACGCGACTCATCTGTTCCAGAATCCCCTGGCGCTCAAGTCCTCTCAATAGCTCCATCCATTCCATGGACATGATCGAGGTATAGGGGCGTTTACCTAGCAAGGGGAACACATGGCGTTCGAGTGCGCCGAGTATTCTTTTGGCAGTCCCAGCATCCCAGCCGCTAAGGCGAGACGTATGCCATTCCCTGGCTAGTGATTCGAAGGTGTCATTGGCTGCGTCAATGTCAGCCGCCTGACGAGCCTTCTTGGAGATGATTGGGTTCTTGCCCTCTGAGGCGTCAGCTCGCAGCTCTGCCGCTTTCTGTCGAGCGAAGGCGCCGCTTACTTCTGGATAGCCGCCGAGACCTAGCCAAGACCATTTGCCGTCCGGTTTCTTGTAGCGTAATTCCCAAGATTTTTGGCCGTTTGGTTTGACTCTGAAATACAGCCCAGGACTGTCTAGTTCGCGGTATGCCCCGGCCTCAGGCTCCAAGCTGGAAAGTGTTGTATCAGCGAGAGGACGTCGCTTGATATCGGCGCGCTTCATCCGTGTATGCCTCCAGTTCAATTAGTTCTGAAGCATACACGTGGGCATACACGGTGGGGAAGGATAGGGGTAGATAGAGGTGGACAGCCAGAAACAAGAAAGCCCGCACGAGGCGGGCTTCTTGAGGTGATTCATAGACTGCTGTAGACATCTATGGATCGGTACTTGGTGGCTACACAGGGACTTGAACCCCGGACCCCAGCATTATGAATGCTATGCTCTAACCAACTGAGCTATGTAGCCAAGTGGCGCGCATTATTCGCTGGTAACGAAGATGTGTCAAGCGCAAAGCTGAAATATTTCTCTGCGCTTTCAACCGCTTATCCATCCTCGCTGCAAATACCTGTCAGCCGAGTTGAAATCTCCCCGTATTGGCACTCAAGGCCTGGCTTCCCTGGCTCAGGGTGTCCGCCGCCAGGTTCACGGCCCGGGCGCCATCGAGCAGGCGCATGGCCGCCTGATCGACCTGCTGGATATTGCCGCTGACCTCATCGGCGGTGCTGGCCTGTTCGTCCACCGCTGTGGCAATTTGCGCCAGGGTGTCGGTCACGCTTTGCACGGCGGTGGCGATTTCACCCAGGCGCTCACCCAGGCCGGTGACGGCCTGGGCGTCGGTCTGGGCCTGGCCGCAGGCGGCTTCCATCAGGCTGACCGCTTCGGTCACGGTGGCGCGCAGGCTGTCGACGGTGCTGGCAATCTGTTGGGTGGAGGATTGGGTGCGTTGCGACAGGCTGCGTACCTCATCGGCCACTACGGCGAAACCCCGGCCCTGTTCGCCGGCGCGCGCCGCTTCGATGGCGGCGTTGAGGGCCAGCAGGTTGGTTTGCTCGGCCACGCCACGAATCGTATCGACCACCAGTTGGATCTGTTGCCCCTGCTCGCTGACCCGGCCCAATGCGGCAGCGGTCTCGTTGAGCCGCTGGTTGAGTTGCTGGATGCTCGCCGTGGTGCGTTGGCTGTCACGGCTGCTGTCGGCGGCGATGCGGCGGGTCTGCTGGGCGCTGTCGGCGGCCTGTTCACAGCTTTTCGCGACGCCTTGGGAAGTGGCGGCCAGTTGGGTCGCGGCGGCCGCGATCTGGCTGATCTGCATCTGTTGGGCCTCGACTTCGCCCAAGGCACCGCTGGAATGGGTATTGAGGGTGCGCACGGCATCACTCAACTGCAATGTCTCGTGATCCACCCCCAGCAGGCTGTTGCGCAGTTGCACCACGGCAACGTTGAGAGCGGTGCTGATGCCGGCCAGTTCGTCGCGTCCTTGTACCGGCACTTGCAGGCTCAGGTTGCCGTCACGCAGGGCCTCGGCCAGCAGCGTGATGCCGCTGGCGCTGCGGCGGATCGAGGCTTGCAGGCAGACGAACAGGTAAAGCGCCGCCAGCACCAGGCAGCCCAGCACGGTGGCGACCAAGGTGAACTGGCGAATCGCCGTGGCGTGGTAGTGATCCAACCGAGTGTCCAGCGCCACCAGCGACTGCTGCCGCAGCGTCGCCAAATCGCCCAACAAAGCGTCCATGTGTTTCTCGAAGGCGTCCGGCTTGAGGGTGATCGAACCACCGAACACGCCGTCATCCAGCACTTTCAGACCGGCGTCCAGATGCTTGAGGCTGCCTTGGTACTGTTCCGCCCACGTCCGCAATTCGCTGGGCAGGCGCGTTTCCAGCAACGCTCCGGTCTTGACCAGTTGATCCCGGGCGTCGCCGATACGGCTGCGCAAATCGCGCAATTGCAGGCGGCTCTGCAAGGTGAATTGGCCTGATACTACAGAGGCCTGGCCGACGCTGGCCAGGCGACCGACCCGTTCGATCAGGTCCGGCGTCTGCTGGGTCGCAATCTGGGTCAGCAAATAGGTTTCAAGCCAGGAGGCCAGGGTCAGGCGATTATCCATGACCATTTGCTCGCGCAGGGCTTGCAAGGCGCTGAGGGCGGCGGTGAAACGGTCATAGCCGTCAGGCCACCAGCCCACGGCACCCAGGCTCTTGGAGTCCAGGCCGTTGAGGCTGGTTTGCAGGGCCTGATAGCGGGCGAGGGTGTCGGCTTCGGCACCTTCGGCTTGCAAGGTCGTTCCCAAGTCATTGGCGGCCTGGTTGAGCGATGGTTGCACCGCATCGAACGCGGCCATCGCAGCCAGGGTGGCCGGCGTGGGTTGCCGATTGGTTTCCGTGGCACGCCAGCGGGCGGCGCGGTCGCGCTGGGCGGTGAGCAGGTTGTCCAGATTGTCCAGGGCCAGCAACTGGCGCACGCCGGCGCGTTCTCCGGAAATCAGGTTGAGTTTTTCGCGGTAATCCTGGCCGATGAGCCACAGGCTGCCCATCAATGGCAGGATGAACAGCAAAAACAGCAGTTGGAACTTACGGGCGAAGCCGAAACGTCCCAGCCATCTGATTCCCGGTGATAGAAAAGCCTGCATGCCCATACTCCCCTGAACATCCGCGCACTGTTTTCGTGCGTTTCTACACAAGTGTCGAAACGGATGTCCTTTTAAAAGGCCTCGAAAGTTTGTCCAAATCGGCGCGGTAGGCCAGCTCTGTAGCGAAACTTCCCATTCTCGGTCCCCTTTGTAAGGGGCCGCGTTATAACGGATTTACAAGGCAAGATTCAGACCATGGCGTTGCGCTATCACCGTGGTTTCCGACAATTTCGGTGGTCGATAGCAAGCTAAGGGGATAGCCTTGTTGCACCGAAAAATGGCACATTGACGCACCTGCCGCGCGCACCCATCCGTCGTCTGGAAACTCCCCATGGCTATCAGCAATACCCAGGCCGAAGCACCGTCCATTTCTGCCGCCGCCCAAAGCAGCCCGCTGGTGATGCGAATCATCGGCGCCGTGGCGTTGGCGCACCTGATCAATGACTTGATCCAGGCCGTGTTGCCTTCGATCTACCCGATGCTCAAGGACAGCTACGGCCTGACCTTCACCCAGGTGGGCCTGATCACACTGACGTTCCAGCTGACGGCTTCTCTGTTGCAGCCCTGGGTCGGTTATCACACGGACCGGCATCCCAAGCCCTGGTTGTTGCCGTCCGGCACGGTGTGTACGTTGATCGGTATTGTGATGATGTCCATGGTCGGCAACTTCGCATTGATCCTGCTGGCGGCGGCGCTGATCGGCATCGGCTCGTCGACGTTCCATCCGGAAGCCTCGCGGGTGGCGCGACTGGCCTCGGGCGGTCGTTACGGGCTGGCGCAATCGACGTTCCAGGTCGGCGGTAACGCCGGCTCAGCCTTCGGCCCGCTGCTAGCCGCGGCGATCATCATTCCCTACGGCCAGGGTAATGTGGCCTGGTTCGGATTGTTCGCCCTGTTTGCGCTATTCGTGCTCTATCGCATCAGCCGTTGGTACGCCAACCATCTGAACCTGTTCAAGCTCAAGCAAGGCCAGGCGGCGACCCACGGTTTGTCCAAGGGGCGGGTGCTGGGTGCCTTGGTGGTGCTGGGGCTGCTGGTGTTCTCCAAGTACTTCTACATGGCCAGTTTCACCAGCTATTTCACCTTTTACCTGATCGAGAAATTCGACCTGTCGGTGGCCTCGTCCCAGTTGCATCTGTTCCTGTTCCTCGGCGCAGTGGCGGCGGGCACGTTCTTCGGTGGCCCGATTGGCGACCGTATCGGACGTAAGGCGGTGATTTGGTTCTCGATCCTGGGCGTGGCGCCCTTCACCTTGATCCTGCCCCATGTCGACCTGCTGTGGACCAGCATTCTCAGCGTCGTGATCGGCTTCATCCTGGCCTCGGCATTCTCGGCCATCGTCGTATATGCCCAGGAACTGGTGCCGGGCAATGTCGGCATGATCGCCGGGGTGTTCTTTGGGCTGATGTTCGGTTTCGGCGGGATCGGTGCCGCGTTGCTCGGGCACCTGGCGGACATTCGTGGCATCGAATACGTGTATTGGTTGTGCTCGTTCCTGCCATTGTTCGGCGTGCTGGCGATTTTCCTGCCGCGGACTAAAAAAGCCTGAACCGGGCAGCAGCCGAAGACTGAGCGCAATGACCTGATACAGAAGTAACCGGGGCGGTGCGACATTTCGCTGAATCCCCTCGCCACAGTTTTTGCAGCGGGGGAGGTTCTGTCAGATCCGGTAATACTTCGCTTCGTATGACATGGCCTGAAACGTTGTAGGATTTTTTCCCCAATTACGTTCAGGCCCTTATGAGCACTCTCCAGGAACCTCCCAGTCGCTGTTTCCCATCCTCACCTCGCGCTAACCCCGCGATGACCTTGCAAGGGAGCCACTGACTCCCATGGAATGGATCGTCGACCCCACGGCATGGCTTGGCCTGCTGACCCTCATCGTGCTGGAGCTGGTGCTCGGCATCGACAACCTCGTCTTTATCGCCATCCTGGCGGACAAGCTGCCACCCGAGCAGCGCGACCGTGCCCGTGTCATCGGCCTGTCCCTTGCGCTGTTGATGCGCCTCGGCCTGCTGGCGAGCATCTCCTGGATGGTGACGCTGACCGCGCCGTTGTTCGAGGTCTTCGACAAGACATTCTCGGGCCGCGACCTGATCATGCTGTTCGGGGGTGTGTTCCTGTTGTTCAAGGCCACCATGGAACTGCATGAACGCCTCGAAGGGAATGTGGCGCAACGTTCAGGCAACGCGACTTATGCGCTGTTCTGGCCGATCGTGGCGCAGATCGTGGTGCTCGATGCAGTGTTCTCCCTGGACGCGGTGATCACCGCCGTGGGCATGGTGGAACACCTGTCGGTCATGATGATCGCGGTGATCTTCTCCATCGGCCTGATGATCGTCGCGAGCAAACCTTTGACCAAATTCGTCAACGGGCACCCGACCGTGATCATGCTGTGCCTGGGTTTCTTGATGATGATTGGCTTCAGCCTCACGGCCGAGGGTCTGGGGTTCCACATTCCCAAAGGCTACCTCTACGCCGCGATCGGCTTCTCGATCCTGATCGAGCTGTTCAATCAACTGGCCCGTTCGCGACGCAAGAAGAGCCTGCAAGGTCAACGCCCGATGCGTGAGCGCACCGCCCATGCGGTCCTGCGTCTGCTGGGAGGGCAGAAACTGGACGCCGAAGAAGTCGGTGAGGAAATCGCCGACATGCTGGCGGGTGATGAAGTCGAGCAGGTCTTCGATCGGCGGGAGCGGGTCATGATCAGCGGCGTGCTGCAGTTGGCGGAGCGCCCGATACGCAGTGTGATGACCCCGCGTGCCGAAATCGACCACATCGACCTGGCCAACCCGGCGCAGGAAATCCGCACGAAGCTGATGCATTCGTCGTACTCAAGGCTGCCGCTGATCCGCGACGGACGGGTGGATGAGCCCTTGGGGTTCGTCCATAAGAAAGAGCTGTACAAAGAGTTGTTGGCCGGCAACGAGCCCAACCTGGAAGTCATGGCCCGTCAAGCCATCAGCCTGCTGGACAGTTTCACGATCCTCAACGCACTCGAGCAGATGCGCAAAGCGTCGACTCACATTGCGTTCGTGGTCAACGAATTCGGTGACTTCATCGGTCTTCTCACCATGACTGACATCCTGGAGTCCATCGCCGGTGAGTTACCGGATGCCAGTGAAATAGAGGGCCCCAATATCGTCGCCGAGGAGGACGGCTTCCTGGTCAGCGGCGCGCTGAACCTCAGCCTGGTGCGTGAGCACACCGGGTTCCAGGCGAAAGCGACTGAGGACTACCAGACGCTCGCCGGGCTGGTCATGAGTTTGCTCGACCGGCTGCCGGTGAAGGGCGACCAACTGACGTGGCAGGAATGGAGCCTGACGGTGATGGCGGTCGAAGAGCGTCGCGTGACGCGAGTGCTGTTGCGCCAGCCTTCTTCCGCGAGGTGACCTACCGGGGATGCGATCTGCCGAGGTTTCTTGGTATTCTCGCATCCCTTTTCATGGACGAAGCCGAACACATCATGGCTAACGACACCCCATCCCCCATTGGCAAGATCCTGCTGGGCCTGCTTTTCGCGTTGATTGGTCTTGGCCTGCTGGCCATCGCCGCCAATCTGATCCTTGAGCGTCGGGATTTCCTCGCCCACGCACAAACCGCCGATGGTGTCGTCAGCCGATTGAATGCTGGCGGTTCGCATCCTGAAATTGCCTTTACCACCGGCGCCGGCGAGAAAATCTCCTATCCCCAGGGTGGCCTGATATTCGGCTACCAGCAGGGGCAGTCAGTCCTCGTTCATTACTTGCCGGAGCAGCCGGCCGGCAGCGCGGTCATCGATGACTCAGGTGCGTTATGGGGGCCGTCCGGGTTGCTGGGGGCGCTGGGTCTCATGTTCGCCTTTGCAGGTCTGGCATCAATCATCCGCCAGCGCGGCCGCGGTGCGGTTCAATCACATAAAGGACTTTGAATCATGAGTTACAACATTCCCATCCCGGTCAATGAAAGCCGCTGGCAGTACCAGACCGCCAGCGGTGGCGGCCTGACCGTAGCCGTGGTGGCGGGCAGTGGCGGTTCGATTATCCTCCGCTCGCCGGAGGGCAAGGACGTCAGCTACCGTTATGGCGGTGTCGGCGTAGGAGCCGGATTCGGTGCGCGGCTGCCGCGTTTCGGTAAGGTCAATATCCAGATCAAGGGCAAGAGCGTGGGCGGGGCCGGCGCGGCCGAGGCTTTCCCCAGCTTCGGCAAAGTGTTTGTCAGCGACGCGCTGGCCAGCCGTGACCTGACCGAAGACGATATCACCGGCCCGTGCATGTACACCGAAGTGGGAGGAGGCCTGGTGGTGGGCGGTTCGGCGACCGCGCTGTTGTTCGGGCTCGATCCGAAGCTGCTGGCGTTGTCGGTGGCCTTGAACGCCAGCGCGGTGACTTCGATCATTGCTGCCAACACGGTCAACCGGCAACTGCTGCAATCGGCCAAGGGTGCGGTGGTGATGGCCGGCATGAATGCCGGCGTGCAGGCCGGTGGTGGCGCGGCGATTTACATGGGCTATCTGTTCTAGGACACACAACACCCAAAAGGGGCATCGCTCAGGATCGAGCACGCCCTTGGTCGAGCGCAGCCGGTGGGAACGATGGGAAGGCGAGCAAGTCCCAATTGCTCTACTGGAGCGACGGTTCCAGTGCCCCTTAAAGGACTATCCCATGGCAAACACCGATAGCACGACGGCAAGTACCCACACCGTAAGAACTGGCCCGGGCACTGTCCAGGTCGACCTCACCGGCCAGTTCGACGCCAACCAGAGCATCATTATCCAGCCGGACGGCAAGATCCTGGTCGGCGGCTATACCGAGTACCTCGCGTGGGGCTACCCCGGGGCGCCCGGCGAGGAGAGCTACGGCTACGAACAGAACCATTCGGTCATCCGCCTGAACGCGGACGGTACGCTGGACACCGGCTTTCATGAAGGTGGTGTCGACATTGTCCCTGCCGCGATCGCCCCGGCGTCGCGCTACGAACTGACTGCGGTGCAATCCGATGGCAAGGTGCTTGTCGCCGTCGCCTTGAACACCGGCATACAGGTGGAGCGCTACAACAGCGACGGGACGCGCGATACTGCCTTCGGTCAAAACGGCATGGTGACGGTCGAAATCAACCACAGCTTCAAGGACATCGACCTGACGGCCAATACCGATGGCACCTTCCAGATCAGCGCCCGCGGGTTTGACCAGGCTACAGTGACCCGCATCGATCATGACGGCACGCTGGTCGAAGGCTTTGGCGACAAAGGCATGCTGACGGTCAACATTCCCGCAGACGAACACTACAACGGAGCGATTTCCACGGCGGTGCACGCAGATGGAAGCGTCGTGGTTGGCGCTGCTTACAATGCTGCCGGCTTGGGTGATCCAACGTACGCCCTGCAGCGCTTCGGCCCCGATGGTCAGCTCGATACCCGGTTTGGTGATGACGGTGTCCTCTACCTGAACCCTGTCATGGGTTTCGGCGAAGACTCGGTGATCACCCTGCAAGCTGACGGCAAGATCATCGTCATGGGCCATGGCGAAGGCGCCCGGGTGACTGTCGCCCGGCTTAACGCTGACGGCTCCTTCGATACCACCTTTGGCTCCAAGGGTACGGTGAACTTCGAAGCCGATACGCCGGTGGCCTTGACGGTGCAGGGAGATGGCAAGATCCTGGCGGCCGGCACGAACAGCGGTGATTTCAGCATCATCCGTTTTAACGCTGATGGCACTGTCGATACCGGCTTCGGCAGCCAGGACGGCAAGCTCCATGTGGATGGTTACGCCGGCGAAGAGATCTTGCAGGGCAGCGATGCCAACGAAGTGATCCGCGGCCTGGCGGGGGACGATGTGCTCCAAGGCAACGGCGGGCGCGACCTTTTGCAAGGGGGCGCAGGCACGGACATCTTCCGTTTCGGTGAACTGAGCGACAGTTTCCGCACTGCGACGCAAGGCAACAGCGACCGGATCCTGGATTTCGACGCCGCCAACGACCGCATTGACCTGATTGGCCTGGGCTTCACTGGCATTGGCAACGGCCATGACGGCACCTTGGCGGTCCAGGCCAGCGCTGACGGCACGCGCACTTACCTCAAAAGCTACGACGCCGATGCCTCGGGGCAACGCTTTGAACTGGCCTTGGACGGCAACCTGGTGGGGCAATTGAACGACACCAATCTGGTGTTCACCGCGCCTACCGTCGAAGGTACGTCCGCCAGCGATACGCTGACCGGCTCTGCATTGTCGGAAATTATCCACGGTCTGGACGGCAATGACCGTATCAATGGCGGTGCCGGCGCGGATGTCATCATTGGCGGCCGGGGCGCTGACCGCCTTAACGGTGGAGACAGGTCCGACATTTCGTTGTGGACAGATAATCGGCAGAATGCCGATGTGTTCCGCTACACCTCTACCGAGGACAGCTACCGGACGGACAGCCATAGCTCCGTCGACCTTATCGAAGGCTTCACGGTCGACGACAAGATCGATGTATCGGCCCTGGGCTATACCGGCCTTGGCGATGGGACGAGCACGACGTTGAAGATGGTCTACAACCAGGCGCTGGACCGCACCTATCTGACGGATGTGGAAGCAGACGCCCAAGGTTATTGGTTCCAGATTGCACTGGCCGGGGACTGGCGGGAAAGCCTGGATAACGACAACCTGATCGTGGCACCCGACGCCGGGGTAGGGCTGATCGGGGTGGTGCCGGAGGTCGATCCAGGGCATCTGTTGGGCTGATGCAGGCTTGGCTCTCCCACATGGGTCGATGCTGATGCTTCGCTCACAAAAAAGCCGCGAATCAACGCGGCTTTTTTAATGCCAGCTACATCAGACGTTAAAGCGGAAGTGCATCACGTCGCCATCCTTGACGATGTATTCCTTGCCTTCCAGACGCCATTTGCCGGCTTCCTTGGCACCGGCTTCACCCTTGTACTGGATGAAGTCGGCGTAGGCGATGACTTCGGCGCGGATGAAGCCTTTCTCGAAGTCGGTGTGGATCACCCCGGCCGCTTGTGGGGCGGTGGCGCCGACGCGGACGGTCCAGGCGCGGACTTCTTCAACACCGGCGGTGAAGTAAGTCTGCAGGTTGAGCATCTCGTAACCGGCGCGGATCACGCGGTTCAGGCCAGGTTCTTCCAGGCCCAGGGCTTCCAGGAACATGTCCTTCTCTTCACCGTCGTCCAACTCGGCGATTTCCGCTTCGATCTTGTTGCACACCGGAACCACCACGGCGCCTTCTTCTTCGGCGATGGCCTTGACCACGTCCAGGTGCGGGTTGTTCTCGAAGCCGTCTTCAGCGACGTTGGCAATGTACATGACCGGCTTGGTGGTCAGCAGGTGGAAGCCCTTGATCACAAGCTTCTCTTCGGTGCTCATGTTCTTCATCAGGCTGCGCGCCGGCTTGCCTTCGGTGAAGTGCGCGATCAGCTGTTCCAGCAAACCCTTCTGGACGACCGCGTCCTTGTCGCCACCCTTGGCGTTGCGGGCAACTTTCTGCAGTTGTTTTTCGCAGCTGTCGAGGTCGGCGAAGATCAGTTCCAGGTCGATGATCTCGATGTCGCGTTTCGGGTCGACGCTGTTGGAGACGTGAATCACGTTTTCGTCTTCAAAGCAGCGCACCACGTGGGCGATGGCATCGGTCTCGCGGATGTTGGCGAGGAACTTGTTGCCCAGGCCTTCGCCTTTCGAGGCGCCGGCCACCAGGCCCGCGATGTCGACGAATTCCATGGTGGTCGGCAGGATGCGCTTGGGATTGACGATGGCGGCCAGGGCATCCAGGCGTGCATCCGGCATTGGCACGATACCGCTGTTCGGCTCGATGGTGCAGAAGGGGAAGTTCTCGGCCGCGATACCGGATTTGGTCAGGGCGTTGAACAGGGTGGACTTGCCGACGTTAGGCAGGCCGACGATGCCGCAATTGAATCCCATGGTGTTTCCCCTCGGTAAGAGTCAGGCCTTCTGGCTGTGCAGGTTTTTCATCGCGCGGTTCCATTCACCGGCGAGGATATCCGGCAGCACGCCGAGGGCAAAGTCGATGCTGGCATCGAGTTTTTCCTGTTCGGCGCGAGGCGCACGACCCAGGACAAAATTTGACACCATGCTGGCGACGCCCGGGTGGCCGATGCCGAGCCGCAGGCGGTGGAATGTATTCTGATTACCCAGTTGCGCAATGATGTCGCGCAACCCGTTGTGACCGCCATGGCCGCCGCCCTGCTTGAGCTTGGCAACGCCCGGAGGCAGGTCGAGTTCGTCGTGGGCCACCAGGATTTCTTCAGGCTTGATGCGGAAGAAACCGGCCAATGCCGCCACGGCCTGGCCGCTGCGGTTCATGTAGGTGGTGGGAATCAACAGGCGAACATCCTGACCTTGATGCGAGAAGCGTCCGGTCAGGCCGAAATATTTGCGATCGACCGCCAGGCTGACGCCTTGTGCGTGCGCGATGCGCTCAACAAAAAGGGCCCCTGCGTTATGCCGGGTCTGTTCGTATTCAGCGCCTGGATTTCCCAAGCCAACGATCAGTTTGATGGCAGTCACGATAGGGGCCCTTCCTGGAGTGTGGATAACAAGGTCGCGTCAGTCGGTTTGGCGACAGTGGACGAAATGGCGGATCTACCGTTAAGTAAACTTCGCGTTCTCGCCCGCTGTCTCGCTACGTTCCAGTCCGCGATGTTTCCGGTCACTCCGGCGACAGAGTGAAATTACTCTGCAGCGCCTTCTTCGGTAGCTTCTGGAGCAACACGTGGAGCGTGGACGTTGGCAACAGCCTTGTCATCACCGTGCGCCAGGGCAACGAACTCAACGCCTTTAGGAGCCTTGAGGTCGGACAGGTGAACGATGGTGCCGATTTCGGCGTCAGCCAGGTCGACTTCGATGAACTCAGGCAGGTCTTTCGGCAGGCAGGAAACTTCCAGCTCGGAAGTCACGTGCGAGATTTCGCCGCCTTTCTTGATCGGAGCAGCTTCGTTGATGAAGTGCACTGGAACGGTAGCGGTCAGTTTCTGGCCAGCCACGACGCGGATGAAGTCGGCGTGCATGATGAACTGCTTGGCCGGGTGACGCTGCATCGCTTTAACGATGACGTTTTGCTTCTTGCCATCGACGTTCAGCTCGATCACGTGGCTGAAGGCAGCCTCGTCTTCGAACAGCTTGGCCACTTCTTTGGCCAGCATGGTGATGGACTCAGGGGCCTTGTCGCCACCGTATACAACGGCAGGAACCTGGCTGGCGAGACGACGCAGGCGGCGGCTCGCACCTTTCCCCAGGTCGGTACGCGCTTGGGCGTTCAGAACGAAATCAGTCATTTTGTATCTCCAAAATAGCCATCCCGGGTGACGTCTGCGACCGACGTCAAAGCGGTATGGGCAAAAAAGCCCCGCCCCAACATGAGTGTTGGGGCGGGGCGCTTTTCGTCAGCGGGTTGTCATCGAAAGGGCAGGGCCCTTAACGGAACATCGCGCTGATCGATTCTTCATTGCTGATGCGGCGGACCGCTTCGGCAACCACCGGTGCGATATCCAGTTGACGGATACGCGCACAGGCTTGTGCTGCTGCGGACAGCGGGATGGTGTTAGTGACCACCAGCTCGTCCAGCACGGAATTTTCAATGTTCTCGATCGCCCGACCCGACAGCACAGGGTGTGTGCAGTAGGCAAAGACCTTGGCAGCGCCGTGCTCTTTCAGGGCCTTGGCCGCGTGGCACAGGGTGCCGGCGGTATCGACCATGTCATCGACCAGGATACAGGTACGCCCTTCGACGTCGCCGATGATGTGCATCACTTCGGAGTGATTGGCTTTTTCACGACGCTTGTCGATGATGCCCAGATCCACGCCCAGGGATTTGGCCACTGCGCGTGCACGCACGACGCCGCCAATGTCCGGGGACACGATCATCAGGTTTTCGAAGCGCTGATCTTCAATGTCATCCACCAGGACCGGGGAGCCGTAGATGTTGTCCACGGGAATATCGAAGAAGCCCTGGATCTGGTCAGCGTGCAGGTCAACCGTGAGGACACGGTCGATGCCAACGACGGTGAGCATGTCAGCCACGACTTTCGCGCTGATGGCCACACGTGCGGAACGCGGACGGCGATCCTGGCGGGCATAACCAAAGTAAGGAATTACAGCAGTGATACGAGTAGCCGAGGAACGACGGAAGGCATCAGCCATCACGACGAGTTCCATCAGGTTGTCGTTGGTCGGAGCGCAAGTCGGCTGAATAATGAAGACGTCTTTACCGCGAACGTTTTCATTGATCTCGGCAGTGATTTCGCCATCGGAGAACTTACCGACAGAAATGTCACCGAGAGGGATATGCAGCTGACGTACGACACGCCGAGCCAGATCGGGGTTAGCGTTCCCCGTAAAGACCATCATCTTGGACACGCGCAGTACCTGAAGGCTGAGGGTATACCTGGATGAGTATAGGAAAATGGCAGGGGCGGCTGGATTCGAACCAACGCATGGCAGGATCAAAACCTGCTGCCTTACCGCTTGGCGACGCCCCTGTATCTGTTGCTGCGAGTGCCCAGCACTCGATTCCGTTTAGAGCAGGTCTTGCAGCTTGCGATGCAACATCGAAACGTTGCTTCCCTTTGCTACAAACCCTGTAAGGGTCTCTGTCAGAAGGGCCGAGACTTTATCAGCTTCAGCTTTGCTTGGGAAGCCCCCAAACACACAACTTCCAGTTCCGGTGAGTTTTGCTTCGGTAAATTTACCTAACAAATTCAAAGCGTTACGAACATCTGGGTAACGCCTCGCTACCACCGGTAAGCAGTCATTTCGACTGTTTCCCTTGGGAACGGGGCGCACTTTAATGGGAGGAGAGTTACGTGTCAACAGTGGATCTGAAAAAATTTCTGCTGTACTTACAGAGACTTGCGGCACCAGTACCAGGTACCAGGGTTCTTCGGGCTCGACTGGCGTGAGTTTTTCCCCGACGCCCTCGGCGAAAGCCGCGTGGCCACGCACGAAAACCGGCACATCGGCGCCCAGGGTCAGGCCCAGGGCGGCCAGGCGATCCACGTCCCAATCCAGCTGCCACAAGTGGTCGAGCCCGAGCAGCGTGGTCGCCGCATTCGAGCTGCCGCCGCCGATGCCACCGCCCATGGGCAGGATTTTTTCGATCCAGATATCGACGCCCTGCGCGCATCCGGATTGTTCCTGGAGTTTTCTAGCGGCCCTCACGATCAGGTTGCTGTCGTGGGGCACACCTTCGAATTCGGTGTGCAGCCGAATCACGCCATCGTCGCGCACGGCAAAGGTGATCTCGTCGCCGTAATCCAGGAACTGGAAAATCGTCTGCAACTCGTGATAACCATCCGGACGACGCCCGAGGATGTGCAACATCAGGTTGAGCTTGGCCGGGGAGGGCAGGGTCAGGCGTGGCGCGGTCATGTCATTGCCCCAGCTTGCGCGGCTGCCATTGCTTGATCACCAGCGTGACATCGAGGTTGCTGCCATGCAGCTTGATGCGTTCGGGCAGCCAGTAGCCGTTCTGTTGGGCGTAGCTCAGGTATTCGATCTGCCAGTCATCCTGTTCCAGGTTGGACAGGCGGCTGTCGCCGTCCAGGGTCAGGCGACTCTTGCTGTCCGGGGCCGGTAGCCCGCGAACCCACCAGGTCAGATGGGAAACAGGCAGCTTCCAGCCCAGTTGCTCTTCCAGCAGGGCTTCAGGCGAGGGAGCGTCGTAACGACCTTGGTTGGCAACTTCCAGTGAGACCTGGCCCGGACGACCGGTCAACCTCGCCGCGCCGCGCCCCAGCGGGCCGGACAGGCGAATGTCGTAGTAGTCCTGGCGTTGCAGCCAGAACAGCGTGCCGCTGCCCGAGTCCTTCGGTGCGCGGATGCCGATCTTGCCGTCGATCTGCCAGCCGTCGAGGCCGCTCAATTGTTCCTTGTGTTCACGCCACTGGGCCGGGTTGCCATGGCCCTGGACGGATTCACGGGCGCCGAAGCCCGCGCAACCGGCGAGCAGGGCAATGAAGCTGAAAACGATGAAATGGCGCAAAAACATAAGCTTAAAGGGTCTCTGATCCGGTCAGGCGTTTGATGGTGCCGCGCAAAATCGGGCTGTCGGGCTGGTCCTTGAGGAATTTGCTCCAGATCTGCCGGGCCTCGCGCTGCTTGCCGTTGGCCCATAGCACTTCGCCCAGGTGAGCGGCGACTTCCTGGTCGGGAAAACGCTCCAGGGCCTGGCGCAACAGGCGCTCGGCTTCATCGAGGTTGCCCAGGCGGAAATTCACCCAGCCGAGGCTGTCGAGCACCGCCGGGTCTTCCGGATTGATCTGGTGGGCCTGTTCGATCAGCACCTTGGCTTCGTCGTAGCGGGTGGTGCGGTCCGACAGGGTGTAGCCCAACGCGTTGAGGGCCATGGCATTGTCCGGATCGCGCTGGATGATCAGGCGCAGGTCTTTTTCCATCTGCGCCAGGTCATTGCGTTTTTCCGCCTGCATGGCCCGGGTGTACAGCAGGTTCAGATCGTCCGGATACTGTTTCAAGGCTTGTTGCAGGACATTCCAGGCCTTGTCGCCCTGATTGTTGGCCGACAGGGTCTCGGCTTCGATCAGGTACAGCTGGATGCCGTAGTCCGGCTGGGCATCGCGCTGCACGGCGAGGCGGCTCTGGGCTTCGGCGGCCTTGCCATTGCCGATCAGGATATCGGCCTGGCGCAACTGGGCCGGCAGATAGTCATTGCCCGGGCCGACCTGGGCGTACTCGATCAATGCGCTCTCGGGGTCGTTGCGTTCTTCGGCGATGCGGCCAAGGTTCAGGTGGGCCGAGTCGACGTGGCTGTCCCGGGCGATCAGGTCTTCCAGGTAGCCCTTGGCCTCGTCCCAGGCCTTGGCTTCCAGGCAGACCAATGCCAGGGAATAGCGCAACTCGTCGTCTTCGGGGTATTGCTGGACCAGGCTGGAGAACTCCACCTTGGCGTCGTCCATGCGGTTGTTTTCCACCAGCATGCGGGCGTAGGTGAGGCGCAGGCGCTTGTCATCCGGGTATTTCCTGATGCTTTTTTCCAACAGTGGCAACGCTTCGTCGCCACGGTCCAGGCCTTGCAGCAGACGGGCGCGCAACAGGATCGGCGCCACTTCGCCGGCTTCCGGCGGGTTGTCCTCCAGCAGCCTGAGGGCGCCTTTGCTGTCACCGTCCTGTTGCAACAGCAGGGCCTTGCCGAAAATCAGCTGGCCGTTGTTCGGGTGGCGCTGCAACAGGCGGTCGAAGCTTTTCATCAGGCCGTTGCGGGTTTCCTGGTCGGTGTCGGCGGCCGACAGCGCGAGGAAGTCGAAATGGGTGTCGCCCTTGCCCAGCAGGACTTTCTCCATATACATCATGGAATCGTCGTAGCGCCCGGCCCGCGCCAGTTGTATGGCCGCGGCGCGCTGCGCTTCGAGGTCGTCCGGGGCATTCTTCGCCCAGATCAGCGCCGTATCCAGCGCGGGCTGGTCGGCGCCCAGATACTCGGCGATGCGAAATGCCCGCTCGGAAATGCCCGGATCCTGAGTATTGATGGCCTGGGTCACGTAGTTGTCCAGCGCGATGTCGAAGCGGTTGCGCTGGCCCGCCAGCTCGGCGCTCAACAGGCTGAAAATGGTTTCTTCACTGAACGAGCCGTAGACCTTGGGCTTTTCAGGCGCCGGGGTGCTGTCTTCGACCGGCGGCGTACCGTCCGTCGAAACGGGGGCCATGGACTGGCAGCCGCTGAGCAAGGCTAAAGCGAGGAGCAACGCGGAAGATCTATTCATATAGGAAGAGGACGACTAACCTGCGGTCGGATCATCATGACACAAGCCTTGGGTCAAACATAACCGCCCCGTCGATTTACGCGATTGGCCGGCGCGATAGAGATCGGGTGGTTGTTCTGGATTCTGCGAAGTAGGACAATTGCCGGCTTCACGTCACCATCAGCGACCTTGAATGGCCTTCCTTGCACTTGGTATCAACCACAAGACTGCTTCAGTAGATGTCCGCGAGCGCGTGGCCTTTACGCCTGAGCAGCTGGTGGAGGCCCTGCAGCAGCTCTGCCGACTCACCGACAGCCGCGAAGCCGCGATCCTCTCCACCTGCAATCGCAGCGAGCTTTATATAGAACAGGATCACGTTTCGGCCGAGTCGGTGCTGCGCTGGCTGGCCGATTACCACAATCTGAGCCTGCAAGAGCTGCGGGCCAGTGCTTATGTGCACGAGGACGATGCGGCCGTTCGTCACATGATGCGCGTCGCCTCGGGGCTCGACTCGCTGGTGCTGGGCGAACCGCAGATCCTCGGCCAGATGAAGTCGGCTTACGCCGTGGCCCGCGAGGCCGGCACCGTCGGCCCGTTGCTGGGGCGGCTGTTCCAGGCCACCTTCAATGCCGCCAAGCAGGTGCGCACCGACACGGCCATCGGCGAGAACCCGGTGTCCGTGGCATTCGCCGCCGTCAGCCTGGCGAAACAGATTTTCAGCGACCTACAACGCAGCCAGGCGCTGCTGATCGGCGCCGGCGAGACCATCACCCTGGTCGCCCGCCATCTTCACGACCTAGGGGTCAAACGCATCGTGGTCGCCAACCGGACCCTGGAACGGGCCAGCACCCTTGCCGAACAGTTCGGTGCCCATGCGGTGCTGCTGGCGGACATTCCGGCGGAGCTGGTGCACAGCGACATCGTCATCAGTTCCACCGCCAGCCAGTTGCCGATCCTGGGCAAGGGCGCGGTGGAAAGCGCCTTGAAACTGCGCAAGCACAAGCCGATCTTCATGGTAGACATCGCTGTTCCCCGGGATATCGAGCCGGAAGTCGGCGAACTGGATGATGTCTATCTCTACAGTGTCGACGACCTGCACGAAGTGGTCGCCGAGAACCTCAAGAGCCGGCAAGGCGCGGCCCAGGCGGCCGAAGAGATGGTCAACATCGGCGCCGAGGATTTCATGGTGCGCCTGCGTGAGCTGGCGGCGGTGGATGTGCTCAAGGCCTATCGTCAGCAAAGCGAACGCCTGCGCGACGAGGAGTTGCAAAAGGCCCAGCGCCTGCTGGCCAACGGTGGCAACGCCGAGGAGGTGCTGGTGCAACTGGCTCGCGGATTGACCAACAAATTGCTCCACGCCCCCAGCGTCCAGCTCAAGAAACTGACCGCCGAAGGCCGCCTCGATGCGCTGGCCATGGCCCAGGAACTCTTTGCCCTCGGTGAGGGTTCACCGGATAGTTTTTCGGATAAAAAACCGCAATGAAAGCGTCACTGCTCAATAAACTGGATGTTCTCCAGGACCGTTTCGAAGAACTGACCGCCTTGCTCGGCGATGGCGAGGTCATTTCCGACCAGAACAAATTCCGCACCTATTCCAAGGAATACGCGGAAGTCGAGCCGATTGTCGCCACCTATAAACAGTTGCTCAAAGTGCAGGCTGACCTTGAAGGTGCTCAGGCGCTGCTCAAGGACAGCGACCCGGACCTGCGGGAAATGGCGGTAGAAGAAGTTCGCGAAGCCAAGGAGCAGTTGGTCGAGCTGGAGAGCAACCTGCAACGCATGCTGCTGCCCAAGGACCCGAACGACGGGCGCAACGTCTTCCTCGAAATCCGTGCCGGCACCGGCGGCGACGAAGCGGCGATTTTCTCCGGCGACCTGTTCCGCATGTATTCACGCTACGCCGAGCGGCGTGGCTGGCGCGTGGAAATCCTTTCGGAGAACGAAGGCGAACACGGTGGCTATAAAGAAGTCATCGCCCGGGTCGAGGGCGACAACGTCTACGGCAAGCTGAAGTTCGAGTCCGGCGCGCACCGGGTACAACGGGTGCCGGCTACCGAGTCCCAGGGGCGTATCCACACCTCGGCCTGCACCGTGGCGGTGTTACCCGAGCCAGATGAGCAGGAAGCCATCGAGATCAATCCGGCGGACTTGCGCATCGATACCTACCGTTCCTCCGGCGCGGGCGGCCAGCACGTCAACAAGACCGACTCGGCGATCCGCATCACTCACTTGCCTTCTGGCATCGTGGTGGAGTGCCAGGAAGAACGTTCCCAGCATAAGAACCGGGCGCGGGCCATGGCCTGGTTGTCGGCCAAGCTCAACGACCAGCAGACCAGCGCCGCCGCCAACGCCATTGCCAGTGAGCGCAAGCTGCTGGTGGGCTCGGGCGACCGTTCCGAGCGGATCCGCACCTACAACTTTGCCCAGGGCCGGGTTACCGACCACCGCGTCAACCTGACCCTGTATTCGCTCGACGAGATTCTTGCCGGCGGTGTCGAAGCGGTCATCGAGCCGTTGCTGGCCGAATACCAGGCCGACCAGTTGGCTGCGATCGGCGAGTAAGAGGTGAATCCATGACCATCATCGCCAGTTTGCTCCGCGCCGCCGAGCTGCCGGATTCGCCCACTGCTCGCCTGGACGCCGAACTGTTGCTGGCGGCTGCGCTGGGCAAGTCCCGCAGCTTCCTGCACACCTGGCCCGAGCGCATCGTGCCGAGCGAGGCTGCCTTGCTGTTTTCCGAATACCTGCGGCGTCGGCGTTCCGGCGAGCCGGTGGCCTACATCCTGGGGCAGCAGGGCTTCTGGAAACTCGACCTGGAAGTGGCGCCCCACACGTTGATCCCGCGTCCCGACACCGAGCTGCTGGTGGAAACCGCGCTGGCCTTGCTACCCGCCACGCCGGCCCGGGTCTTGGACCTGGGCACCGGCAGCGGCGCGATTGCCCTGGCGCTGGCCAGCGAGCGACCGGCCTGGAAGGTCACCGCGGTGGACCGCGTGCTGGAGGCGGTGGCCCTGGCCGAACGCAATCGCCAACGCCTGGACCTGCGCAACGTCACTGTCTTGAGCAGCCATTGGTTCAGTGCACTGGACGGCGAGCGCTTCGAGTTGATCATCAGCAATCCGCCCTACATCGCCGCCACGGATCCGCATCTGGCCGAGGGTGACGTGCGCTTCGAGCCGGCCAGTGCGCTGGTGGCGGGGCAGGATGGCCTGGATGACCTGCGCGAGATCATTGCCCGGGCACCGGCGCACCTCGCACCGGGAGGCTGGCTGATGCTCGAACATGGCTACGATCAGGCCGAGGCGGTGCGTGACTTGCTTCGCGCCCAAGGGATGATGGAAGTCCACAGTCGCCAGGACCTGGGCGGTCATGAGCGCATCAGCCTGGGGTGCCTGCCGTGCTGAACGATCAGGAGCTGTTGCGTTATAGCCGGCAGATTCTGTTGCAACACGTCGACATCGACGGCCAGTTGCGCCTCAAGCAGGGCCGCGTGCTGATCGTCGGCCTGGGCGGCCTCGGCGCCCCGGTGGCCTTGTATCTGGCGGCGGCTGGCGTCGGCGAGTTGCACCTGGCGGATTTCGACACGGTCGACCTGACCAACCTGCAACGCCAGATCATCCATGACACCGACAGCGTCGGCCTGAGCAAGGTCGATTCGGCGATCCGTCGCCTGACGGCCATCAACCCTGAGGTGCGGCTGGTGCCTCATCCAGCGGCCATGGACGAAGACAGCCTGGCCGCCGCGGTGGCGGTCGTGGATGTGGTGCTGGACTGCTCCGACAATTTCTCGACCCGCGAGGCAGTGAACGCAGCGTGTGTATCGGCAGGCAAACCGCTGGTCAGTGGCGCGGCGATTCGTCTGGAGGGGCAGTTATCGGTGTTCGATCCGCGCCGTGCCGAGAGTCCCTGTTATCACTGCCTCTATGGCCACGGCAGCGAAGCCGAGCTGACCTGTAGCGAAGCGGGTGTGCTTGGGCCGCTGGTGGGACTGGTGGGGAGTCTGCAAGCACTGGAGGCGTTGAAGCTGCTGGCCGGTTTCGGTGAGCCGCTGGTGGGGCGTCTGTTATTGATCGATGCCTTGGGCACACGCTTCCGGGAACTGCGAGTCAAGCGTGACCCAGGTTGCAGCGTGTGTGGTGGTGCGCATGAGTGAAGCGCCGGTCGGAGTGCTTGACTCGGGTGTCGGCGGGCTCTCGGTGTTGGGAGAGATCCGTCAATTGTTGCCCAATGAGTCGCTGCTGTACGTCGCGGACTGTGGGCATATTCCCTACGGCGAGAAAACCCCGGAATTCATCCGGCAGCGCTGTGCGATCATTGCTGACTTTCTCCTGAGGCAGGGCGCCAAGGCCCTGGTGGTCGCGTGCAATACCGCGACGGTTGCCGCCGTGGCCGATCTGCGGCGCGACTTTCCCGACTGGCCCATCGTCGGCATGGAGCCAGCGGTCAAGCCGGCGGCTGCCGCCACCCGCAGCGGCATCGTCGGCGTCCTCGCCACCACCGGCACCTTGCAGAGCGCCAAGTTCGCCGCCTTGCTCGACCGCTTCGCCACTGACGTGCGGGTCATCACCCAGCCGTGTCCTGGCCTGGTGGAACTGATCGAAACCGGGGACCTGCACAGTGCGGCCCTGCGCCAACTGTTGCAACACTACGTCGAGCCCCTGTTGGCAGCCGGCTGCGACACGTTGATCCTGGGCTGTACTCATTACCCATTTCTCAAGCCGTTGCTCAAGCAGATGATCCCTGAACACATCAGTTTGATCGATACCGGCGCTGCCGTGGCCCGGCAACTTCAGCGTCTGTTGGCCGAACGCGGAGTGTTGGCCGAAGGGCCAGCCAGCGAAACTCGATTCTGGAGCAGCGCGGATCCAGAACATTTAGGAAAAATCCTACCAATGCTATGGCATTCGTCTGGCATTGTGCGAAGCTTCGATCTGTAAGAAAAAATGTGAAAATTATGTAAAACGGGCTGAACTTCTGCTTAAACACGGATTTCTATAGCTCAGTCTGTTGTAACGAAAAACTAACTAAAGTCTGTACGGAAAAGGATGTTTCTAATGAAGCGCTTATTCTGCTTTGCCGCATTTGCGGCTGCATTGCTGGGGCACACTTACACCGCACAGGCGGCGGGCGTGGAGTTCGGGGTCGGCCAGACCAGCGACTCGACCATGACCTATCGCTTGGGTATGCAATTCGATTGGGACAAGAGTTGGTTGCAGAGCGACGTGGGGCGCTTGACCGGCTACTGGAGCGGGGCCTACACCTATTGGGATGGCGATGACAAAGCCAGCAACCACAGCCTGTCGTTCTCGCCAGTGTTTGTGTATGAGTTTGCCGGTCAGAACATCAAGCCTTACGTCGAAGCCGGTATCGGCGTCGCGTTGTTTGCCAATACCGAAGTGGAAAGCAACAAGCTTGGCACGGCGTTCCAGTTCGAAGACCGCATCGGTTTGGGCCTGCGCTTCAATGGCGGACATGAAGTGGGTATTCGCGCTACGCACTATTCCAACGCCGGCATCAAGTCGACCAACGACGGTGTAGAAAGCTTCGCGCTGCACTACACAATGCCGCTGTAATACCCAGACCTGTGGGAGCGAGGCTGCTCGCGAAAGCGCTGGGTCAGTCACCTCGATGCTGGCTGACCCACCGCCATCGCGAGCAGGCTCGCTCCCACATTGGTTTTTGGTGAACACCGGATCTGCGTCTACCACAGCCTTGTGGGAGCGAGCCTGCTCGCGATGGCGGTGGTTCGGTAGACGGTGATTCAGCGATACGCCGTCGTGATTCCCCGGCGTTCTTCGATGCATTCCGCTGCACCCATTTCGAATTCGCGGCAAATCAGCGGGCGGTTCTCGTAGATCGTGCATCTCATGCTGTCGCGGTCCAAGGCCGCGCACCATCCGTCATCTAGCCGCCGCATCACTTCCCCACCCCAGTCATCGGTGTCGATAAAGCGCTGTGGAACGCCGGTGTCGGTGATCAACATCACTTCCAACTGGCAGCAACACGCCGCGCACGTCGAGCAACTGACGGCGGGGGCGCTGATTTCCTGGACAGGGACGGTTTTCATGGCGCGCAGTGTAAGGCAGTTGCGCGGCTCAGCGTCGTCCCTTGATCGGGTCGTCGTTTTTCGTCTGGCAAGCGTTGGTATCCGCCGGCAGGTGCTCGACCGATGAAGAGAGAGGCCAGAGAGCGGTCATGGACATGACGGGCAAGGCCAATTCATGGGGGCGCTCCAACAAATGCTCGAGAATGTGCCGTGCCGCTTCGTCAGGTGTCCACCGGACCGGAGCCGAAAAACAATCCTCATGGCCTGCGGGTGGCTTGTCATACCCCGGATGAACCATTGTCACATCGATGCCCTGAACGGCGAGGTCGGCGCGAGCCTTTTCGAACAGATAACGCATCCCGCCGCCATTCGTTTCGGTGGCCGTCGGTGGCAGATACGTCGCCGGGCTGGCAATGCCCACCAGATGCGGTGCGGTACCGCTGCGCAAAAGAGGCTCGGCGACTTCAATGCAATAACTGGCGACGAGCAGGTTGCTGCGCAGCAGATGCTCGATAAACGTGTGATCAGTCGTTTGCCCGCCGATGTACTCAGCCGTTCCGGCGTTGATGATCAGGGTGTCCAGGGATCCCCAGTCCCGGGCGATCCGCTCGCCAAGTTCACGCACGGTCTGGCTGTCGGTCAAGTTGCCCGGCAGCGTCAGCACTTGTCCCGGATAGCGTAACGACAGGGCTTCATTCGATTGGACACTGCCAGAACTGACTGCCAGGTGCGCGCCCGTTTCCAGCAGCGCTTCAGCCAGCGACGCACCGATCCCGTTGCCGGCACCGGTGAGCCAATATCGCCGTGGCTGCTTCGAATCCATTGGGTACTCCTATCGATCGCGGCGGCGCTTCGATGCGCTGCGTGTATTAGTACGACTATATGGCCGGCTGAATAATTACGCATCCCAGCAGCGGCAATTTCATGTCCGCTGATCGGCCGACATTTGCAGTGTCGCGTCCTGCCGCGCCGGCAGGTTCCTGAACGCAGAAAGCGCCCGAGCGCGGGATTGGGCCAGATCGACGATGGGCGGTGGGTAATCCGCCGCGCCAAACAAACTGCCCTGAGGATTTGGGTTATGGACTTGTTGCCTATCCAGATCGTTCAACTCGGGTAGCCAATGTCTGATGAAGCGGCCTTCTCGATCAAACTTTTCCGACTGACTCAGTGGATTGAATATCCGAAACCACGGCGATGCGTCCGTGCCGGTGGAGGCGCTCCATTGCCAGCCGCCGTTATTGGCCGCCAGGTCGCCGTCGATCAAGTGTTGCATGAAGAAACGCTCGCCCTCGCGCCAGTCGATCAGCAGGTTCTTGGTCAGGAACATCGCCACTACCATCCGCAGACGGTTATGCATCCACCCGGTTTCCAACAGTTGACGCATGGCCGCGTCGATAATCGGCAGGCCGGTGCGTGCCTGTTTCCAGGCCGCCAGTTCTTCAGGGGCGTTGCGCCACGGCAGCGCCTCGGTTTCCGGGCGGAATGCGCGGTGGCGCGACACGCGTGGAAAGCCCACCAGAATATGTTTATAGAACTCACGCCAGAGCAATTCATTGATCCAGGTCACCGTTCCGACGTTTCCGCTCTCGAATTCTCCCTGGTTGGCTTGCAGCGCCGCATGCAGGCACTGGCGCGGCGAGACAACGCCGGCCGCCAGATATGCCGACAGTTGGCTGGTACCAGGCTTGGCCGGAAAATCCCGTTCGCTCTGGTAATAGTCGATGTATTGGTAGACAAACGTCTCCAGGCGCCGTCGGGCTTCGGTCTCGCCAGCGGGCCATAGGGCGCGCAGCGCTTGGCTGGGGGGCGCAAAGCCGTCGATTTGCGTGGGCACCGGATCGCTGGCGATGCCCACAGGTGCCTGTCGAACCGGCGACGGGACCAGGCTTGGTAAGGAAAGATGCAGACGGCTGTAGCAGACCTTGCGAAATTGGCTGAACACTTGGAAATAAGTGCCGGTCCTGGTCAGGATCGTGCCGGGCTTGAACAGTAACTGGTCAAGGTAACTGTGGAACGCAATCCCGTGGTCGGCCAGCGTACGAGCCACTTCGGTATCGCGACGGCTCTCGTTCACCCCGTACTCTTCATTGACATGTACCGCGTCGACTTTCAGTTCGCGGCACAGCGTCAGCAGCACTTGCGGCGCCTGGCTCCACTGCGCCGCGTCGCGGATCAGCAACGAAATATTCAGCTCATCCAGTGCCGCGCTCAACGTCGCGAGGTTGCGCAACCAGAAATCAATCTTGCACGGCGCGTCGTCATGGGTCCGCCACTGGGCCGGGCTCGTCAAGTACACCGCGACACAGGGGCCCCGCGCAGCGGCTGCTGCCAGGGCGGTGTTGTCGTGCACGCGCAAGTCACTGCGCAGCCAGACCAGTTGCAGACTGTTTTCCATCAAATGATTTCTCTACGACTCAGCTCGCGATGAGCGGATAACGGATCTTCGGCCCAGGACACGTCAATCATCGAAACGCCCGTGGATAACCTGGCTTGATGAATCGACGCCGCCGGGCCGGCGATGACGATCGGGCAGTCGATTGCACTCAGTAGCTTGGGCAGTTGGGACAGATTGATCGCGTTGCTGGCATACAGCACCACGCCGCGGGCGTTCAGGCGCTCCACCGCCAGGGCCAGTTCGCCCGGCGGAATCGGCGCGTCGAACACTTCCACCGGGCAATCGGCGCTGCTGGCCAGCCACGCGGTGAGCCACAGCTGCGGTTCCAGGCCCACGTCCGAATGATTGATCAACAGCAGCGGCGCGCCGCGCAGTTGACGATTGTTGTGATAGATCCGACTGCCGAATTTGCTGCGCAGCCAGGAGTACAGGAAAACCCGCTCCAGTTGTGCACCGAACTGTCCTTGCCAGCGCACCTGCAGCTGGGCGAGGAGGGGCAGCAGCAACTGCTCGCACACGGTCCACGGCGGGTAAAGCGCCATCGCCTGGTTGACCAGTTCATCGACCTGACGCTCGGCCAGTTGCGTCACCGCCAGCACCAGGGCGTGGCGCTGACGCTGCCAGTCGTCTTCAAGAGGTTCGGCCAGCGGTTGCGCAGTGTCCAGCAACGGCTTGATCTTGCTCACGGCCATTCCGCGGTTGATCCACGTCAGGATGCTCTGGATCCGTTGCACGTGTTCGGCATTGAACAGCCGATGGCCCTTGGGCGTACGGTGCGGCACGATCAAGCCGTACCGGCGTTCCCAGGCCCGCAGCGTGATGGCATTGACCCCGGTCTGCCGAGCGACCTCGCGAATCGGCAGCCAGCCTTGTTCCAGGGCCTTGGCAAAGTCGGCGCCCAGGTCTTCACTGGCGCTGGAATCGGTTTCGCGTTTCATCAGATGGCGTTTCGCAGGCTGAGGTTTTCCGGATGCGGTTGCAGGTAGACCTGCTGCGCCAGATACGGATCGGGGTGCAGGCGCAGGTGATGCTTGAGCAACGTCAGCGGTACCACCAGCGGCACGATGCCCTGTCGATATTGCCCGATCAGGTGCTGCACCTCCTGCTTGTCCTCGCTGCCGATGGCGCGTTTCAGATACCCGCTCAGGTGTTGCAAGACATTGGTGTGGGTGCGCCGGGTTGCACACTTTTTCAGTGCCGCCATCAGTGCGCTGAAATAACGCGGGCCCAGCTCGTTGGGATCGGCCTTGCCCATGTCGCCTAGCATGGCTCCCAGGACTTTGTATTGCACCGGGTTGTGGGCCATCAGCAGATATTTGTAGCGCGAGTGGAAGTCGATCAGGTCACGGCGGGTCAGTCCCTTGCGGCGCAAGGGTTGCCAGGCGGCGTAGACGAACACCCGGGTCAGGAAGTTCTCCCGCAGCACCGGGTCGTTGAGGCGACCGTCTTCCTCCACCGGCAAGTCAGGGTGGCGTTCACAAAATGCCTGGGCGTAGATGCCGCGGCCGCCGCCGTCCTGTGGCGCGCCGTTGGGGTGGTAGACCTTGACCCGCTCCAGGCCGCAGGACGGGGACTTCTGCATGAAGATGTAGCCGCAGATGTCATCCAGTTCGCCCGCCATCTGCACGCCGTAATCGGCCAGTGGCTGCGTTACGTCGAGGGTACGATCCACCGTGCCGACTGCCGTGGGATTATCGGGATCGCCCACCAGGCGGATCGGCTCCCTGGGAATGCCCAGGCCAATGGCAACCTCAGGACATACCGGCACGAAATCAAAGTAATCCACCAAGGTGCGGCTACACAGTTGCGATTGCTTGTGCCCGCCGTTGAAGCGAACTTCAGCGCCCATCAGGCAAGCGCTGATAGCGATTCTGGGTTTGGCGGCGTCGTTGGGCATGGGCGACCTCTGATGGGTTAATCTTGTACAGAAATAAATTCATGTACAATATTTTCATCATAGACACGAAGTCGTACAAGTCAACCGGTTTGTACAAGAGCTCGCGGGCATCGCGTCGCGATTCCGCTTGCGGATGGAGCTGCTGCCTTCTTCGACAGCAGCGAATGGCGCAGGGTGACGCGATTTACTGCAAGCTTGCATGTAAGCGGCGGGCAGCCTCCTGGCCACTGAGCCATGCGCCTTCGACCCGGCCGGACAGGCACCAGTCGCCGCACACGTACAAGCCCAGGTCGGCATCGGCCAGGGCGCCCCACTCATGGCTGCCGGCCGGGCGGGCGTAGAGCCAGCGATGAGCCACGCTGAAGCTGGGGGCGGGCATCGCACTGTGCAGCAGCTCGGCGAAGGCACCGTGCAAGTGTTCGATCACGGCCTCCTTGGGCAAGTCGATGTTCTGTCGGCTCCAGTCGCTGGTAGCGTGCAGCACCCAGGTGTCGAGCTTGCTGTCGCGTCCCGGTTTGCTACGGTTGAGCGCCAGCCAGTCGAGCGGGCTGTCCTGCACGAAGCAGCCTTCCATAGGCGTATCCAGAGGCTTCTCGAATGCCAGGGCGACGGCCCAGGTGGGGTCCATTTTTACCCCGGCGGCCACGCCGGCCAGCTTCGGCACGGCCGCGAGCAATGCGGTAGCCTGTGGCGCCGGCGTGGCGATCACTACCTGGCCGAAGGGACCATGGGTGAAACCTTCGGCGTCCTGCAGGTGCCAATGTTCCTGGCCGCGATACACCTCGGTGATCCGGCAGGAAAACTGCACCTGCAACTTGCCGAGCAGGGCGCGGGTGATGGCGCTCATGCGTGGCGTGCCGACCCAGCGGGTCTGCTCGTCCGGCGATGGGCTCAGTTGGCCGCCCTGGAAGTTGTACAGTTGCGGGCTCCATTCCGCGGCCCAGCCGTTGGCTTGCCAGCGTTGGACTTCGGTGACGAAGCGCCGGTCGCGGGCCGTGAAATACTGTGCACCCATATCCAGCGCGCCGGCGTCGCTACGCTTGCTGGACATGCGTCCGCCGCTGCCATGGCTTTTGTCGAAAAGTTGAACGGTGTGCCCGGCCTCCGTCAGGGCCTGGGCGGCTGAGAGTCCGGCGATGCCGGTGCCGATGATTGCGATAGGTACAGTCATGAGGGCCTCGTTTACCTTTCTGTACAGACTACGCCGTCGTTTAAACCTGTACAAATCTGGTTTTTGGTATAAGTTTTACCGTTCGCGCTTGGACAGGTTGTCCTATTGTTTAATCACAGACCCTGTCTGATACGAAAAATCCCTGCTTATAAAAATAGACTAGTGGGCCGGGTAAAACGCGATAGGAGAAACAACTCATGCATATCTTGCTGACCGGCGGTACTGGTTTGATCGGACGTCAGCTCTGCCGGCTCTGGTTGGGGCAGGGCCACCGTCTGACGGTATGGAGTCGTCGGCCGGCCGAGGTGGCGCAAATCTGCGGAGCGCAGGTGCGGGCCGTCGCCAAGCTTGACGATATTGTCGAGCCGGTGGATGCGGTGATCAACCTGGCCGGCGCGCCGATTGGCGACCGCCCATGGACTCACAAGCGCAAGATGCTGTTGTGGAGCAGTCGCGTCACCCTGACCGAAGTATTGCTGGCGTGGCTGGAGCGCTGCGAGCAGAAACCGCAGGTCCTGATCTCCGGCTCGGCGGTGGGTTGGTATGGCGACGGTGGCGAGCGTGAGCTGACCGAAGCATCGGGTCCGGTCAGCGAGGATTTCGCCAGTCAGTTGTGCATCGCCTGGGAAGAAACCGCGCAGCGGGCCGAGGCCATGGGCGTGCGGGTGGTGCTGGTGCGCACCGGCCTGGTCCTGTCCGCCGAGGGCGGTATTTTGTCGCGCCTGTTGCCGCCCTTCAAAATGGCGCTGGGCGGGCGTATCGGCAATGGTCGGCAGTGGATGCCGTGGGTTCACATCGACGATCAAATCGCCCTGATTGATTTTCTTCTGCTCCGCGATGAGGCCAGCGGTCCCTATAATGCCTGCGCGCCGAACCCGGTGCGCAATCGCGATTTCGCCAAGGCCCTGGGGCGCGTGTTGCATCGGCCGGCGGTGCTGCCGATGCCGGAGCTGGCGTTGAAGGTCGCGCTGGGGGAAATGTCACTGTTGTTGCTGGGCGGCCAGCGCGCCACCCCGGCCCGATTGCAGGCGGCGGGTTTTACCTTCCGCTTCACTGATTTACCTGCGGCTCTGGACGACTTGTCCAGCCGCTTCTGAAATAGGACGTTGCATGACCGATCACGCATTGCTTCTGGTAAACCTGGGTTCGCCTGCTTCCACCTCGGTGCCCGATGTGCGCCGCTACCTCAACCAATTCCTGATGGATCCTTATGTCATCGACCTGCCGTGGCCGGTGCGGCGGTTGTTGGTGTCGCTGATCCTGATCAAGCGTCCCGAGCAGTCGGCTCACGCCTACGCCTCGATCTGGTGGAAGGAGGGCTCACCGCTGGTGGTGCTCAGTCGTCGCTTGCAACAGGCCATGACCGCGCAATGGACCCGGGGCCCGGTAGAGTTGGCGATGCGCTACGGCGAGCCATCGATCGAGTCGGCCCTGGTGCGCCTGGCGAACCAGGGCCACAAGACGATCACCCTGGCGCCGTTGTATCCGCAGTTCGCCGACAGTACCGTCACCACGGTCATTGAAGAAGCTCGGCGCGTGGCGCGGGAGAAGAAGCTCGATGTGCAGTTCTCGATCCTCCAGCCGTTCTACGATCAGCCGGAATACCTCGACGCTCTAGTGGCCAGCGCCAAGCCATATCTGGTCCAGGACTACGATCATCTGTTGCTCAGTTTCCATGGGCTGCCGGAGCGGCACCTGACCAAGCTCGACCCGACGGGATTCCATTGCTTCAAGGATGCCGACTGCTGCAAGAACGCACCGCCGGAAGTCATGGCGACCTGTTACCGTGCCCAGTGCATTCGTACCGCCGAGTTGTTTGCCCAGCGCATGGGGCTCAAGGACGGGCACTGGTCGGTGTCGTTTCAGTCCCGCCTGGGCCGCGCCAAGTGGATCGAGCCCTATACCGAAGCGCGCCTGGATGAACTGGGTAAAAGCGGTGTGAAGAAAGTCCTGGTGATGTGCCCGGCGTTCGTGGCGGACTGCATCGAAACCCTGGAAGAGATCGGTGATCGTGGTCGCGAGCAGTTTCTGGCGGCGGGTGGCGAGGAGCTGGTGCTGGTGCCGTGCCTCAATGATCAGCCGCAGTGGGCCGAGGCGTTGAGCCGGTTGTGTGAGCGGGCGCCGATTGCTTTGTAATACAAAACTGTGGCGAGGGAGCTTGCTCCCGCTGGACTGCGAAGCAGCCCCATTAGATGGGCGCTTCGCACCCAAGCGGGAGCAAGCTCCCTCGCCACAATAGAACAGGCTGATTTATAGCAGCGGCTCATCCGCCTTCTTCTGCTTCCAACCGTCATTGCCCGGCAGGATCAGGTTCAGCGCAATCGCCACCACCGCACACAGGGCGATGCCCTTGAGGCCGAAGTCGTCCGGGCCGGTACCGGTGCCGACCAGCACACCGCCGATGCCGAACACCAGCGTCACCGAGACGATCACCAGGTTACGCGCCTCGCCCAGGTCGATCTTGTGGCGGATCAGGGTGTTCATGCCCACCGCCGCAATCGAACCGAACAACAGGCACAGGATCCCGCCCATCACCGGCACCGGGATACTTTGCAGCAGTGCGCCGAACTTGCCGATGAACGCCAGGGCGATGGCGAAGATCGATGCCCAGGTCATGATTTTCGGGTTGTAGTTCTTGGTCAGCATTACCGCGCCGGTGACTTCGGCATAGGTGGTATTGGGCGGGCCGCCGAACAGGCCGGCTGCGGTGGTGGCGATGCCGTCACCGAACAGGGTGCGATGCAGGCCGGGTTTTTTCAGGTAGTCGCGACCGGTCACGCTGCCCACGGCAATCACTCCACCGATGTGCTCGATGGCCGGCGCCAGCGCCACGGGCACGATGAACAGGATCGCCTGCCAGTTGAATTCCGGCGCGGTGAAGTTCGGCAGGGCGAACCATGGAGCGGCGGCGATTTTCGCGGTGTCCACCACGCCGAAGAAGAACGCCATGGCGAAGCCGACCAGCACGCCGGAAATGATCGGCACCAGGCGGAAAATCCCTTTGCCGAACACCGCGACGATCAGGGTGGTGAGCAGGGCCGGCATGGAGATCATCATTGCGGTCTGATAATGAATCAGCTCAGTGCCGTCACCGGCCTTGCCCATCGCCATGTTCGCGGCAATCGGCGCCATCGCCAGGCCGATGGAAATGATCACCGGGCCGATGACCACAGGCGGCAGCAGCCGGTCGATGAACCCGGTGCCCTTGATCTTCACCGCCAGGCCCAAGAAGGTGTAGACGAAACCGGCCGCCATCACGCCACCCATGGTCGCTGCCAGGCCGAACTGGCCCTTGGCGAGAATGATGGGGGTAATGAACGCAAAGCTCGACGCCAGGAACACCGGCACCTGACGGCCGGTAACGATTTGGAACAGGATCGTGCCCAGGCCCGCCGTGAACAGTGCGACGTTCGGGTCCAGGCCAGTGATCAACGGCATCAGCACCAGGGCGCCGAAGGCCACGAACAACATCTGTGCGCCTGACAGCACCTGGCGCCAGAGCGGATCGTTGAACTCATCCTGCATGCTCAGGCGTCCTTCTGCTTGGTGCCGAAGATCTTGTCGCCGGCATCGCCCAGGCCCGGGATGATGTAGCCGTGTTCGTTGAGTTTCTGATCGATGGACGCCGTGTAGATGGTCACGTCGGGGTGAGCGTCTTCCACGGCCTTGATGCCTTCGGGCGCCGCCACCAGCACCATGGCGCGGATGTCCCGGCAACCGGCTTTTTTCAGCAGGTCGATGGTGGCGACCATGGAGCTGCCCGTGGCAAGCATCGGGTCGATGATCATTGCCAGGCGCTCGTCGATTTCCGGAACGAGTTTTTCCAGGTACGTGTGCGCTTGCAGCGTTTCTTCATTGCGCGCCACGCCCACGGCGCTGACCTTGGCACCGGGGATCAGGCTGAGCACGCCTTCGAGCATGCCGATACCGGCGCGCAGGATCGGCACCACGGTGATTTTCTTGCCGGCGATTTTCTCGACCTGGACCGCACCGGCCCAACCGTCGATTTCATAGGATTCGAGCGGCAGGTCCTTGGTGGCTTCGTAGGTGAGCAGGGCACCGACTTCCTGGGCGAGCTCGCGGAAATTCTTCGTGCTGATGTCGGCGCGGCGCATCAGGCCGAGTTTGTGTCTGATCAGCGGATGGCGGATCTCGAGGATGGGCATGGGGCTGGCTCCGGCGGCGGGCAAAAAAACCGGCCTAGATTAATCTATCCGAGAGTGTTGTCCTATAGACAATACAGAACGTTAGTCCACAAACGCTTGATCTGGCCGGTCGGGATGCGTACCTTTGCCCGCTTTTCCGAACCTGCCCATCCTCAACCGCCCTTTGGAGAGCGCCATGTCCGCTGATCTCGAGCATATCCGTCAAATCATGCGCGAGGCTGACTGCCTGTACAGCGAAGCCGAAGTCGAAGCGGCCATCGCCCGTGTCGGTGCGCAAATCAACGAGCAGTTGGCCGAGGCCAACCCGGTGGTGTTCTGTGTGATGAACGGCGGGCTGATTTTCTCTGGCAAGCTTCTGACCTACCTGAATTTCCCACTGGAAGCGTCCTACTTGCACGCCACTCGTTATCGCAACGAGACCAGCGGCGGCGACCTGTTCTGGAAAGCCAAGCCGGAAGTCTCGTTCATCGACCGCGACGTGTTGATCATCGACGATATCCTCGATGAAGGTCACACCCTGGGCGCGATCATCGACTTCTGCAGACACGCCGGCGCCCGTGCCGTGCACACCGCCGTGTTGATCGACAAGGACCACGACCGCAAGGCCCGTCCCGACCTGAAGGCCGATTTCGTGGGCCTGCCGTGTGTCGACCGCTACATCTTCGGCTATGGCATGGACTACAAGGGCTACTGGCGCAACGCCAACGGTATTTTTGCCGTGAAAGGAATGTAATCCATGATCCGGCCAAGCTTTCTGGGCCAGGCGCTGTTTGATCAACTGGCCGAGAAAGCCGCGGCCAATCCTCGCGGGCGACAGCATCACAATTTTCACCAGATGGATGAGCCCTGCCACCGCATGGCGGTTGGCTTGCAGCCTTCGACTTACATCCCGCCGCACCGCCACCTGAGCGCCGACAAGGCTGAGACCTTGCTGGTGCTCAAGGGCCGGCTGGGGGTGTTGGTGTTTGACGAAGACGGTGCGGTGGTGGACAAGCGTATCCTGCAGGCCGGCGGCGATTGCCTCGGCATCGACTTGCCCGCTGGTGTGTACCACGGCCTGGTGGTATTGCAGGCCGACAGCATGATGTTCGAATGCAAGGCCGGGCCGTATCGTCCCGTTGGCGAAGGCGAACTGGCCCATTGGGCACCTCGCGAAGGCGAGCCGGGCGTGGCTGAGTACCAGGCCTGGATGCGCGCGCAGTTCGACTGAGTACGGCTTGGAAAGGGCTACGCAGTCCCGTGGCGAGGGAGCTTGCTCCCGCTTGGGTGCGTAGCACCCACCTGCAATTGGGGCTGCTGTGCCCGAGGCGTCGGACTGTCCCAGCGGGAGCAAGCTCCCTCGCCACGGGTTCAGGCAAGTCTTGAGCGGTTGGTGCCAGCCGCCAACCACTGCTCACTCTTGACCCGTGCCTGCTCCAGCGTCTGTACATACGCCAGTTGGCGTTGCTCGCGATGGATGCCGGCGCGGCGCAGTTTCAGGCGTACCCGCGGGGCGGTTGCCACCAGGATCAGGCCGATGCCCTGCTTGCGGTAATCCTTGAGGATGTTTTCAAACGCGGCCAGCGCGGTCATGTCGAGCATCGGCACCGCGCTCATTTCCACCACGACCACCCGCACGCCAGGATCGAAGCGGCGCAGCACGTCCAGGGCCTTTTCGGCTGCGCCAAAGAACAGTGGGCCGCGGATGCCATAGCAGCGCACGTGTTCGGGCATCTGCTGCAGGGCCTGGTGGAACTGACGTGGCAGTTCCGCACTGTCGGTCAATTCGCTCATGCGCTTGATGAACAACCCGGCGGCCAGCAGCAGGCCGACGGCAACCGCCAGCACCATGTCGAACAGCACCGTCAGGCTCAGGCAGGTCAGCAACACCAGCACATCACTGCGCGGGGCGATGCGCAGCGTGTGCAGCACATGTCCGGCTTCGCTCATGTTCCAGGCGACCATCACCAGCAGCGCCGCCAATGCTGCCATGGGCAAGTAGCTGAACAGCGGCGCCAGCAGCACCATCGCCAGCAGTACCACGAGGCTGTGGATAATCGCCGCCAACGGTGACGACGCACCGCTGCGTACGTTGGTGGCGCTGCGGGCGATGGCGGCGGTGGCGGTGATCCCGCCGAACAGCGGCGCAACCAGGTTGCCCAGGCCCTGGCCGATCAACTCGGCATTGGGATCGTGCTTGCTGCCGGTCATGCCGTCGGCCACCACGGCGCACAGCAGCGATTCGATGGCGCCGAGCATGGCGATGGCGAATGCGGGCGCCATCAACTGCCGGATCAGGTCATAGGACAGCGTCAACGGACGACCTTGGCCGTCCGGCAGATTCCACGGCCAATCAAAGCGGGGCAGGAACGGCGGTATGCCCGGATGCGCCACGCCGTCGAGCAGGTAACTGAAGCGTTCGCCCAATGTCGCGACCGGCCAGCCACCGCGCTCCAGCGCCAGCCCCAGCAGTGCGCCGACCAGCAGGGCCACCAGATGGCCGGGCACCCTCGGTACCCAGCGCGGCCAGGCAATCAACACCGCCAGGCAGCTGGCGCCGATGAGTCCGTCGCCCAGGCGCGCGCCGGGCAGCGCCACGATCAACTCGCCCACCTGCTCGATGTAGTGCCGGGCCTGGCCGGCGGTGCTCAGGCCCAGCAGATCCTTGAGTTGCAAGGTGGCAATGACCACGCCGATCCCGGCGGTGAAACCCAGGATGACCGGATAGGGGATGTACTGAATCAACCGTCCGGCGCGCATCACCCCGAGGGCGATCAGGATCAGCCCGGCGAGCATCGTGCACAGCAGCAGGCCACCCAGGCCATATTGCTGAGTGATGGGCAGCAGGATCACCACGAACGCCGCCGTCGGCCCACTTACGTTGAAGCGCGAACCGCCGGTCAGGGCAATCAGCGGTGCGGCCACCAGCACCGTGTACAAACCGTGTTGCGGCGGTACGCCGACGGCGATCGCCAGGGCCATGGCCAAGGGAATCGCGATAATGCCCACGGTCAGCCCGGCCACCAGGTCGCCCCGCAGGCGCGCAAGGGTGTAACCGGCACGCCAGCTCTGGCGCCACGCGGCAAATAATGGTGGGGCGGAGAAGGACATAGGCACTCCACACAGAGGTTTGGGCAGACGCTTTTGTGGCGAGGGAGCTTGCTCCCGCTGGGTGCGAAGCGCCCCAAAATGGCCTGATGCAATCCTCCAGACTGAACGCATCAGGCGTTTTACAACGGCTGCGCCGCCGAGCGGGAGCAAGCTCCCTCGCCACAAAGACATCACCAGTTATTTCCGCCAGGATGGTCATCTGAGTATGCCGCCCTCGTAGCCCCGAAGTATTGATCCGGGCCGATTATTTTTACTGCCCCCGCTCATGCTAGAGTGCCCGGCCAAGACCCTGGAGCCTGTCATGCGTGTATCGATCCGCCGCTGCGCCGCCTTGCTGTTGCTATCGAGCTTGACCCTGGCGGCCGGAGCCGCGCCGATGCACAGCCAGTTCCTGCCGCCCGATGACCTGACGGTGCGCCAGGAGCAGCCTGAACAGCAGCAACTGCTACAAGTGACCGAGTATTCGGTGGTGCTGGGCAATCAGCGTCAGTCCAATCAGCAACCGATACCGGTCACATCACCGTTGTTGGTGCGTCTGAAGGGCAAGGCGCTGAACAAAGGCGCCACCCTCAACCAGGTGATCCTCAACTTTGATGGTGAAAGCAAAAGCCTGAAGAAGCCAATGTTCGATGAAGCGACCAAGACCCTGACCCTGTCTTATCCACAGGCCCAGTACCGGGTGGTTATCGATCTGTTGCGCAACAACACGGTCTATGTGCAGTTCCTGACCTACGCCAACGGCCATATCTGGGCCGACCTGCACACCGGCGCCGAACGCCCGCGTTGAGCCGCGACGTCTGGCAGGGGTAAACTGCCCGCCCCGTGAATTGTGCAAGCTGGAGCCGGCAATGCGTAAAGACAAGAAACAAGTGATTGGCGATGAGATTGGTGACGAGCAGATCAAGCTGTTCCTCAATTTCGAACCGGTCGATGCCACGTCGCCGTCGCTGCACAAATTGATCAAGGGTTACCGTGGCCTGCGGGTCGACGATTTCGAGCGGTTCCTGACGTTCTTCGTCGAGGCCGGCTACGATCTCAATGGCAAGGATGAAAAAGGTAACGATTTTGTCGCGTTGATCCAGGACCAGCGCAATGCCGAGGAATACATCGAGTTGTTCAACAAGGCGCGTGGCTGATTGATCATGGGCCTGCTTCGCAGGCCAGCGGGAGCAAGCGCCCTCGCCACGAAAGCGCCACCCATAAAAAACGCCCCGCTCTCATGGAGAACGGGGCGTTTTTTCATACGAGCCAATCAAGCGTAGCTTTGGGTTTCGCTGCTTTCTTCCACCAGTTCCAGCGCGACGTTGTTCTGGGCGTTGATCTTGCGATACAGCGCCGCGTCGGTTTCCAGGACTTTCTCCCGGGCCGGGAAGATTTCCGCGAGCTTGGTCGCCCACTCACCCTTGGCTTTTTCCGGGAAGCAGCGTTCGATCAGTTCCAGCATGATCGATACGGTGACCGAAGCGCCAGGCGACGCGCCGAGCAGGGCGGCGAGGCTGCCGTCCTTGGCCGCCACCAGTTCGGTACCGAACTGCAGGACGCCACCTTTCTTCGGGTCTTTCTTGATGATCTGCACCCGTTGGCCGGCCACTTCCAGACGCCAGTCCTCGGCTTTCGCCTCGGGGTAGAAGCGACGCAGGGATTCCAGGCGCTGCTCCATGGACTGCATCACTTCGCTGATCAGGTATTTGGTCAGGTCCATGTTGTCCCGGGCCACGGCCAGCATCGGGCCGATGTTGCCGGCGCGTACCGACAACGGCAGGTCCATGATCGAACCGTGCTTGAGGAACTTGGTGGTGAAACCGGCGTAGGGCCCGAACAGCAGGGACTTCTTGCCATCGACCACGCGGGTGTCCAGGTGCGGCACCGACATGGGCGGCGAGCCCACGGCGGCCTGGCTGTAGACCTTGGCCTGGTGATGCTTGACCACGTCCGGGTTGTCGCAACGCAGCCACTGGCCGCTGACCGGGAAGCCGCCGAAGCCCTTGCTTTCCTCGATGCCCGAGGCCTGGAGCAACGGCAGCGCTGCACCGCCAGCACCCAGGAAAACGAATTTGGCGTCGACTTCGCGGCTGTTGCCGGAGTTCACGTCCTTGATGCTTACGGTCCAGCCATTGCCGTTGCGCTTGAGGCCGGTGACTCGCTTGCAGTACTTGACCTGGGTATCCGGGGCGCTGGTCAGGTGCTTGAGCAACTGGTTGGTCAGGGCGCCGAAGTTGACGTCGGTGCCGTTCATGACCCGGGTCGCGGCGATGACTTCATCGGCGGGCCGGCCAGGCATCATCAGCGGCATCCACTCGGCCATCTTGCCTTTGTCTTCGGTGTACTCCATGTCGGCGAAGGCGTGGTGCTGTTTCAGCAGCTCGAAGCGCTTCTTGAGGAACGACACGCCTTTTTCGCCCTGCACGAAACTCAGGTGCGGTACCGGGGCGATGAAGGACTTGGAGGAGCCGAACGTGCCTTTTTTAGTCAGGTACGTCCAGAACTGCTTCGACACCTCGAACTGGGTGTTGATGTGCACGGCTTTCTTGATGTCGATACTGCCATCGGCGGCCTGGGGCGTGTAGTTGAGCTCACACAGCCCGGCGTGGCCGGTGCCGGCGTTATTCCAGGGGTTGGAACTCTCCGCGGCACCGGAATCCATCAGCTCGACGACTTCCAGCGAGATCGCGGGGTCGAGTTCCTTGAGCAGTACGGCCAGGGTGGCACTCATGATGCCGGCCCCTACCAGAACTACATCGACTGCTTCGTTATGCGCCATTTAACGCGTCTCCAAAATCTGCAGCACCAAATTGTCGGCATAGCGGCCAGGAATGGCAGGGCAGGTCGGTTGTGCCCCAGGTATCCATGGCCAGGATCGCCATGTCCGAATCTTCGCAATTTTTTCGCAACTACTGCGGATGCATGCAGCCTGGCCTCAAGCGTCCTATGAACTCACTTAAGCGCCGGGCGGGCAATTCGACTTATGGCCGAGACATCCGTTCGTGCAACCAAATCCGTAGCGGACAGGCTTCAGGCGCCGGTTCTTGAGCGATGGCCGGTCCTGTGTCGTTGGGCTGTTACAGACGCTGATGGTGCTTGTTCAGACGCAAAACTCTTCATTTGCTCGCCACACTCTTGTGAAGTTGTGAAAACCCGTTTTTTTCACGCTCTTTTGAAGACGTGAACCTCAAAAAAGGGCTGTCCCAGCCTGGCACCGCGCCCGGTTTGGTTTGCCCCCATGTAATACATGACAGGCAAAACGGGCAGACAGCTCAGTGACCGAGCGTAATGACAGCTCTGCAGATTCGCGAGAAGGGATGATTTGCCTGAGAACAGCAAGCGCGCCAGCTTCACTCGATCTGTGTGGGCGG
Organism: Pseudomonas sp. SMN5; assembly: GCF_052041925.1. Classification (NCBI taxonomy): domain Bacteria; kingdom Pseudomonadati; phylum Pseudomonadota; class Gammaproteobacteria; order Pseudomonadales; family Pseudomonadaceae; genus Pseudomonas; species Pseudomonas sp. SMN5. The sequence continues at coordinate 166,179 of NZ_JBKGGX010000006.1, read as the reverse complement.
CTCTCTGTGGGCGTTGCGGGGTGCCAATACCAGCGCATCGGCGATGTTGCGAGGCCCGATCAGGAGACGTCCTTATAATCGGGGGGAGATTGTATCGAAGAAACGCAGGGAAATGGTCGTGTTTAATGACTTTTATTAGCCGTCCGGTCAGATGGTCAACAGTTGCCGGTTGCGTGAGCGGGCGCGAAGCGGTTGCACGCGAGCGCTGGCGGGCAATGGCTGGTGCAGCCAGTTGAGGCGGATCTCTTCGATTTCCACCCAGCCCTCGCCCATCGGCTGCAGGCTGCACTGCTTGAAGGCCTGGCAGCGGCCATTGCCGTCCAACAGGGCGAAGCTGCGATGATGCGGGCGCGGGGTGAACAGGGAAATAAGAAAGCGCATGATCGAATACCGGGTCAGGAGGCTTGTGAAAGAGCCTGACAGCGGGCGATGACATGCCGGTGTAAGGCGCGTGACAATGGGGTGACAGATGGGGATAGGAACCGGCCCGCGCGGGTTTTGTCAGACTTTTCAGTATTCATCCCGCGGTGCTGGTTCCCCGCGATGGCCCACCGCTATACTGCCGGCCTGTTTGTGCCCGATTCTGGAGAGAAGAGCATGTTGCAACGCCTGTTGTTCGGTTTGATCGCTGTGACCAGTCTGGCCCTCGTCGGCTGCGCCCACAGTCCGCAACAACTTAACCCGGAGCCCAAGCTCAATGCCCAGCTGGCGCCTGTAGGTCGTGGCCAGCCGGTGGTGGTGCGCGTGGTGGACGGTCGTCCTTCGCCGACCCTCGGTACCCGTGGCGGCTTGTACCCGGAAACCAGCGTGATCACCGTGCAAGGCGCGCAGATCCTGCCGAAATTGCAGGCTCAGGCCGAAGCGGCGGTACGCCTGCTGGGCTTCACCCCAACCGCCAACGCCCTGAACGCACCACAACTGACCGTGACCCTGGCCGAGCTCAAGTATCAGTCGCCCAAGGAAGGCATGTACGTGACCGAAGCCACCATCGGCGCGACCTTCCGTTCCGACGTGCAGAACGCCAACCGCCGCTACAGCGGTCGCTACGGCGCTTCGCTGGACCAGCGCTTCGGCATGGCGCCGAACCAGGACACCAACACCAAGCTGGTGAGCGACGTGTTGAGTGATGCTCTGACCCGGTTGTTCAAAGACCCGACCATTGGGCAGGTATTGGCTGAGTAAGCTTTCAACTCATTCAGGCAGTACACCCCTGTGGGAGCGAGCCTGCTCGCGATAGCGGTTTGTCAGTCACATTGATGTTGAATGTGCCGCCGCATTCGCGAGCAGGCTCGCTCCCACATTGGTTTTCAGGCCGCCTGTGAATAAAACTCCAACACACTGATCCCGGTCAGCAGGTCGGCCTCTGGCAAATCGGCATGTTGATGCCCGCCGAGGGCGCAGTAGACCAGCCAGTGCTGATCCTGGACATTGAAGGACAGGCTGCCGACAAGGTTCTGTTGTTCCTCGCTCGGGCTGATGAGATAGAGACGATCCTGGTTTTCGGCGTGCAGCATGATGGGGTCCGTGCAGGTTTTGACGGGCGACAGAGTGGCCTGCTCAGATGACGAAATCGTGACGGATGGATTTACTCCGGCTTGATTGGCGCTTTGTGGCGAGGGAGCTTGCTCCCGCTGGGCTGCGCAGCAGCCCCCGACTAGCGTCTCGGCGTGTCAGGTTAATCGTGCAAGCTTTTTTGGGACTGCTTCGCAGTCCAGCGGGAGCAAGCTCCCTCGCCACGAAGTCGCCAGGCCATTACCCCAGCTGATCGTTGTTGGTCGGAAAAAACGGTGCAGGGCGGCAGGCTTTCGGTAGAATCCGCGCCCTGTTCGTAGGCCATGGGCGTGTCTGTCCTGTCCGTTTATCGCTTGAGGTTCGTGATGTCGCTGCATCTGTTTTCGTTGTTCGCTGCCCACCCCGCCAAACTGATCAACCTGCTCGCGTTGCTGTTTGCCTGCCCGGGCGGCTGGGTACTGCACGCGACGCGTCGCCGTGAACAGCGGGCGCGAGCCTGCCTGCAAGCACGCAGTGGCAATGGCGAGGAGCGTTTCGAAGCACTGCTGGACCTGGCCACCCAGCGGATGAACCGGTTCTTCTATCGGTTCGGCTTTGGCTGCCTGGCGCTGGCGTTGCTGGTGTCGTGGATCAGCACACAGTTCTGACTGCGTAGCCGTGGCGAGGGGGACTTGCAGGACAAGCGAGGGTCGCCAGGCAAAGGTGCTTTTGTGGCGAGGGAGCTTGCTCCCGCTGGGCTGCGAAGCAGCCCCCTTGAACGGTCAACCCCAAGGCTCTGACTAACCGCAAGCCTGTTTGCGATTGCTGCGCAATCGAGCGGGAGCAAGCTCCCTCGCCACAGGGAATCCGTGTCCTCAGACCTGCCGCTTAAAGCGCCAACCCCGCCTTGACCCGATACTGATTACGCACCGGCGTCGCATACTGCAACACCAGGAACGGCCGGTGTTCCGGTGGGCAGGCGTCCAGGCGGCGTTGCCATTCCTGCTCGGCCTTGGCCAGTTCCTCGGCGCCAAACACCTCGGCGGCCGTGGGCACTTGCAATTGCGGGTCAGCGTCGGCCCATTGGGCGTAGGCCAGGTAGTGCACCGGGAACAACCGGTAGCCACCGAGAATCTGCCGGTCCATCTCCATGGCCAGCTGCTTAGTATCTTCGAACACTTCGGTGATCGGCGCGGCGAAGTTCACGTGGACCCGGCCCTTGTAGCCGGTGATGCCCTTGGCGATGCTCACGTCATCCTCGCCCGGCGCCTTGGTGTAGCTGCCGGTGGTGGCGCGGATGTACAGTTCGCGGGCCTTGGCCTGGTCGCAGGGATCGTACTCGTAACTGATGGACACCGGCGTCAGATTCAGCGACCGGATGACCTCGCCGAACGGCTCGTCCTTGCGACTCATGTGGAACATCTTGAGGATTGCCGATTCGGTCCGGTCGTCACCGTCCTTGGCCCGTCCCTCGGCCTGGGCGATCCAGATCGAGGCGCAATCGTTGCGGATCGAGTGGTTGATGTACGCCGACAGCAGCTGGTACGCCGCCAGTTTTTCCCGCCGCCCGGTGAGGGAACGGTGCACGATGAAGCTCTTGTTCAGGCGCATCAGGTCGCTGACGAACGGCTTTTGCAGCAGGTTGTCACCAATGGCAATGCGCGGTGTCGGCAGGCCGGCGTGGTATACGGCATAGTTGACGAACGCCGGGTCCATCACGATGTCGCGGTGGTTGGCGATGAACAGGTACGCACTGCCGGACTTGAATTGTTCCACCCCGGTGTAGGTCACACCGTCGGTGGCGCGCTCGATGGTGTGGTCGACGTAGAACTCCACTTTGTCCTGCAAAGTGGCGACCGACGTCACGCCGGCGAACTCACGCCGCAATCTTTGCGCTATAAGAGGTTTGAGCATCCAGCCGAGGGCCCCGGCCAGGCGCGGGAAGCGGAAGTGGGTGAGGATATCTAGAAACGCCTTGTCGCCGAGCAGCCGGGCCAGCACCGCTGGGACTTCGCTGTCGTCGTAAGGTCGGATGGCATCGAATTCGCCCATCATGCTCTCTTGTTGGAAACGGCTAGGGTAAGTAAAGGTTCGATCAAAAAAAGCCAGGGCCTGGTCTGGAAGATAAGCCAGATGAAAATAGCCCTGCAAATAGACCGGCGATTATACGCACAAGTCACCCAGGAGACCCGCGATGCTGGAAACCGCTGTGTACGATTGTCCTTATTGTGGTGAAGGCGTTGAGACCAGTGTGGACCTGTCCGGCGGCGACCAGACCTATATCGAGGATTGCCAGGTGTGTTGTCGACCGATCACGTTCGTCCTGCAGGCCGATGGTCAAGAGTGGTATCTCGAGGTCTACAGCGAGAATGACTGAAGGGGACGTCCATGCGGCGCATCTATGAGCTGGAAAATCTGATGGAAGGCGAACTGCTGCAAGGCATGCTCGCCAGCGAAGGCATCACGGCGCATCTAGTGGGTCGCGACCTGGTGGGCGGCGTTGGTGAATTGCCCATGCAAGGCCTGTTGGGGCTGGCGGTGGAGGACGACCAGGCGCAATACGCCCGGGAGCTCATCGCCGCTTACAATGCCGCGCTGCCGCTGCCGGGCGATGAACCGGACAGTTACCCCGGCACGCTGGTCTGCTAGGCTGGCGGCCGTTCGATCAAGAGTCGTGTTGCCCCATGTGTGGACGTTATGCCCTGTTTCGCTGGAACCCCGCTTTCGCGGCCTTGCCCGGCTTTCCTGCCGACCAGAAGGCCCAATGGAATATTTCGCCCAACGATTCGGTGCTGATGCTGCGTGCCAACGCCGAGGGCCGGCGTGAACTGGCCCGGGCTCGCTGGGGGCTGACGCCGCCGTGGCTGACCGACCTTTCCCGCACGCCGGCCCATGCCCGGGCCGAAACCGTGGCCGAGCAGCCGATGTTCCGCGAAGCCTTGCGCCTGCGGCGCTGCCTGCTGCCGGCCAACGGCTTCTACGAGTGGCGCGGCGGCACGCGCAAGCGTCCGTTCTGGCTGACGCCAGGGGAAGGGGCGTCGCTGTTTTTCGCGGCCATCTGGGAAGCCTACCCGGTGCAGGAACAGGTCTGGCTGAGCACCGCCGTCATCACCCAGCCCGCAGCGGGCCAGCGCCGCCCATTGATCCTGGACGAAGAAGGCCAGCGTCTGTGGCTCGACCCCGAAACGCCGCTGCATGCCCTGCAAGGACTGCTGGCCAGCGAACCGCTGCCACTGCGCGAGCGAGTGCTGGCCAACCTGATCAACGACCCGAAACTCAATGGGCCGGAGTGCCTGACCCCGGCTTGAGTGTGGTGCCTGGGCCGGCCTCATCGTCGGATCGCCGCCCGGAGCCGGCTCGCTCCCAGTGAATTGCGGATGTTCACAATCTCTGCGCCCGTCCCGAAAACTTTGTGGGAGCGAGCTTGCTCGCGATGGCGGTGGTTCAGTTGGCAGAGATGGTGGTTTTGCCATTGCTATCGCGAGCAAGCTCGCTCCCACGTGGATGCTGTGGCAGGGAGTTGGTGTTCACCACCAACTCTCTGTGGGAGCGAGCCTGCTCGCGATAGGCCCTCGGATCAAACCCTGAACTGATTGATCAATCGCCGCTGCTGTTCCGCCAGTTTGGTCAGCCCGGCGCTGGCGGCGCTGGATTCGTCGGCGCCGCTGGCGACTTCGTTCGCCACCTGGCCGATGTTGATCACGTTGCGGTTGATGTCGTCGGCCACGGCACTCTGCTCTTCGGCGGCACTGGCGATCTGGGTGTTCATGTCATTGATCACCGAGACGGCCTGGGTAATGGTCTCCAGCGCCTGGGCCGCTTTCGCCGCGTGCTGCACGCTTTCATCGGTGCGGTGCTGGCTGTCTTCCATGACCCGCACCACGTCCCGCGTGCCCTGTTGCAGTTGCTGGATCATCGACTGGATTTCCTCCGTAGCCTGCTGAGTCTTCTGCGCCAGGTTGCGCACTTCATCGGCTACCACCGCAAACCCTCGACCCTGCTCGCCGGCTCGGGCCGCCTCGATGGCCGCGTTCAGGGCCAGCAGGTTGGTCTGTTCGGCAATCCCGCGGATCGCCGTCAGAATCGCATTGATGTTTTCGCTGTCCTTGGCCAGGTTCTGTACCACACCCACGGCCCGGCCGATTTCCTCGGCCAGGGCGCCGATGGACATGGAGGTGTCCTGCACGATCTGCATGCCCTGACTGGCGGCCTGATCGGCATGACTGGCGGCTTGGGCGGCCTGGGTCGCGTTGCGTGCAACGTCCTGGGCGGTGGCGGTCATTTCCTGTACGGCGGTGGCAACCTGATCGATCTCCGACATCTGTTTGTGGACGCCCTGGTTGGTGCGGATCGCGATGTCGGCGGTGTGTTCCGACGAATCGCTGACGCTCTGCACCGACGTCACCACCTGGCTGATCATGCCCTGCAACTTGCTCAGGAAGGTGTTGAAGCCCCGGGCGATCGCGCCCAGCTCATCGGCGCGGTCACTCACCAGGCGCCGGGTCAGATCGCCTTCGCCCTGAGCGATGTCATCGAGCATCGCCACCATTTGCTTGAGCGGTCGGGCGATGCCGTGGCCCACCAGCCAGATCACCAGCAGGCCGATAGCGGCAATCGCCAGGCCGACCATGGCCATGCCGAAGATGTCGGTTTCGCGTTGTTCGTTGAGGTCTTTCTGCAAGGCTTGCAGGTCGGCCATTACCGCGTTCAGCGGCAATTGCAGCATCAGTGTCCAGCGTGCGCTGGTTTCGCCGATGCCGAACGGCATGTACACCTCGATATGGCCGTGCTCTTCATCGATGGTGTAACGCACTTCACCTGAACCGAGTCTGCCCAGGTTGTCCAGTTCGCTGGCATCGAGCAGGTCGCTGGCCTTTTCCCCCAGCTTGCTCGGATCCTTGGTGAACGCCACGAACCGGTTATTACTGGACAGCAGGGCCATTTCCCCGGCGCCGTCGTACAGCTTGGCGTCGGCGGCAACGAGCATGTCCTGGATGAAATTGACCGACAGGTCGGCACCGACGATGCCCTGGAACTTGCCATCGATCATGATCGGTTCGATGAACGAGGCGAGCATGGTCATGGTGGCGCCGACGCGGTAGGGCGCCGGGTCGATCACGCAGGCTTTCCTGCTGTCCTGGGAGCACAGGTAGTACTCACTGGCGCGGATCCCGGTGGACAGCAGTTTCTGGTCGGCCACGTCGGCGAGTTTTTCCAGGCCCAGGGTGCCGTCCTGATTACGAAACCACCACGGCAGGAAGCGCCCGTTGGTTTCCATGCCCGCCACCGGACTGTTCACGTAACTGGCATCGTCGTGGTCGATGGCGTTCGGTTCCCAGGCGATGTAGGCGCCGAGCACTTTCGGATTGCGTACCACGGTTTCGCGCAGCAGGCTGATCATCTGCTCGCGAGGCATCTTGAGTTGCGGGTTGCCGTCCGTGCCATTCATGCCCATCAGCGCGTTGGTAGTGGCAAGACCCTTGGCAAGCTGCAACGGGGCTTCCAGTTCCCGTTGGATCTGGCTGGCCTGGGTGCGCGCCAAGGCGCTGAGGCGTTGCTCGATGAGTTGTTCGAACTGCGCCTTGGTGCGCTGCTGCACCATCTCCTGGGTGCGGGCGCCGGCGAACAGCGCGTAGAGCACCAGGGCACCGACCACGCTGAGTACGATGGCACCGGCCAGGGCGGCGACGGAAAACTGGATCGATCTGAATTTCATATTGGCTCCGGACGCGGGAATGACGTCTGAAGCTTGTATCGGCGTCTTTGAGCAGCGACATGAGGCGCTGTTCGTCGGATGACTGTTTTGGAACCACGGGTGTCGCAAATGAACTGTGTGGGATCTGTCGGAAAAACCTGTAGTTGAGAAGTGTGTATCTGGCGCCGATACAAAACCGCGCATAGGATACGCCCACGTTTCCAGGGAGCTTCTTATATGAACAAGACTTTGATGGTGAGTGCTCTGAGTGCGGCTTTGCTGCTCGCCGGTTGCCAGTCGGTCAATACCACCAGCGGCGGAGCCGTGGGCGTGGAGCGCAAGCAGTACATGTTCAGCATGCTGTCGACCGATGAGGTCAACCAGATGTACGCCCAGTCCTACCAGAAGACCGTGGGCGAGGCGAGCACCCAGGGCGTGCTGGACAAGACCAGCAGCGAGGCCAAGCGGGTCCAGGCCATCGCTGACCGACTGATTGCCCAGGCCCCGGTGTTCCGTCCTGATTCAGCGCAGTGGAACTGGGAAGTGAACCTGATCAAGAGCGACGAGCTCAACGCCAATTGCGGCCCTGGCGGCAAGATCATTTTCTACACCGGGCTGATCGATTCGCTGAAGCTGACCGATGATGAGATCGCGGCAGTCATGGGCCACGAAATCGCCCACGCGCTGCGTGAACACGGGCGCGAAGCGATGTCCAAGGCCTACGGCATCGAGATGGCCAAGCAGGGCGCCGGTGCCTTGTTCGGATTGGGCCAGGACAGCCTGGCGCTGGCCGACACCGTCGCCAACTATGGCATGACCTTGCCCAACAGCCGTGGCAACGAGAACGAGGCCGACCTGATCGGCCTGGAACTGGCTGCCCGCGCCGGCTACAACCCGAACGCCGCGATCACCTTGTGGAACAAGATGAGCAAGGCTTCCGAAGGCGCCCCGCCGGAATTCATGAGCACCCACCCGTCGTCGACCAGCCGGATCGCTTCGTTGCAAGCGGCGATTCCCAAGGTGATGCCGCTTTACCAGCAGGCCAAGAAGTAGGGCCAGGCTGGGCTGGCAGCTACAAGATGCAAGCTGCAAGCTACAAGCTACAAGCTACAAGCTACAAGCTGCAAGCTGCAAGCTACAAGCTAAGCAGAGCTGCTTTTTGCTTTCCCTTGCAGCTCGTAGCTTGCAGCTCATAGCTAGGCGCCAAGCGCCTTGTACACCGCAACGATCGCCAGGACGAAGAAGGCCGAGGCGGCCAGGCGGCGGATCAGGGTCAGGGGCAGTTTCTCGGCGGCGAAATTGCCCGCCAGGACCACCGGCACGTTGGCAATCAACATGCCCACGGTGGTGCCGATGATCACCAGCCACAGTTCCGGGTACTGCGCGGCAAGCATCACCGTGGCGATCTGGGTCTTGTCACCGATTTCCGCCAGGAAAAACGCAATCAGCGTGGTCAGGAACGGCCCGAACCTGCGCGCAGGGTTGGCTTCGTCATCATCCAGTTTGTCCGGGACCAGGGTCCACAGCGCCGTGGCGGCGAAGCTCGCGGCCAGGATCCAGTGCAACACGGCGTCCGAGAAAATACTGCCGACCCACGCCCCGACCGCCCCGGCGGCTGCATGGTTGGCAAGGGTCGCCGCGACGATGCCGGCAACGATCGGCCAAGGCTTGCGAAAACGCGCCGCCAGGACGAGCGCAAGCAATTGCGTCTTGTCGCCGATTTCGGCCAGCGCAACGATGGCGGTAGGTACGAGGAGAGAATCCAACATCAGGGGTTCCTAAAGGGGGCGGGTCGACACGGCTATGACACGTACAGCCTCCCCGCCCCGGGTAAGGTGTGCGTGTCATAGGTCTTGTCAAACCCAGCGACCATCTGCGTGGACGCTTGGGCCGCATACGCCATGGTCTGCTGACCAAGTGTGTTGACGTATGCCGGGCGAGCATGGCGCTCGCGGGAGACTACTCCCCTAGGACGGAGCGGATTCTGCCTAGGCAAATCCGATTGGGCAAGTGCTGGTGGCTGAAAAAATTCAGCCGCGCTTGGCCCGGTAGATGCGAAAGCCCTGGCCTTCGGCCTTGATCGCGCAGATGCCCAGGTGCTCTTCGATCAGCGGTTGATACTTGAGGAAGCTGTTGGCAACCAGGCGAAGTTCGCCGCCGTTTTTCAGATGTTTGGCCGCTTTTCTTAGCATATTCTCTGTGGCGTGGTAATCGGTGTGGACGCCGACATGGAACGGCGGGTTGCTCAGGATCGCGCTCAAGCCCATCGGTGCGGCGTCGATCCCGTCACCGGTCAGCACTTCGGCTTCCAGGCCATTGGCGGCCAGGGTCATGCGACTGCTGGCGGCGGCGAAGGCATCCACGTCCAGCAGCGTGACAGTGTTGTGCGGATAGCGCCGCTTGATTGCGGCCCCCAGCACGCCGGCGCCGCAGCCGAAGTCCAGCAAATGGCCGCTGGGCAGTTTATCCAGGTGCTCCAGCAACAGTGCGCTGCCGCGATCCAGGCGACCGTGGCTGAACACCCCGGGCAGGCTGATGACTTTCAGCGGGCCTTCGGCCAGGGGTAGTTCGTAAGTCTGGGCCAGGCTTTCGAGCGTCTTGACTTCTGGCGCTTCGGCAACGGTGACTTGCCACAGCTGGCAATGCCGGGCGCTGTCGAGCTTGCGTGGCTTGCCGAACGGGTTGAGCTGCTTGGACGCGCCCTCGATGCCGCTGCGTTTCTCACCCACCAGGTACACCTCGCGACCGGCCAGGCGTGCGGCCACGGCATTGAGAATGTAGTCGGTGAGGTCCTTGGCCTTGGGCAAGAACACCACGGCGGTGTCGAAAGTGCGTTCAGGGACATTCACGCCAAAATGGCTGCGCTCGGGGAAGCGGGCGTCCAGTGCGGCCTGGTCACCCGCGTGCCAGCACCAGCCATGGGCGTCAGGCAGGCGGCCGAGCAGGTCGTCGGCGGGCAGGCCGGCCAGCAGCACCGAGCCCTGGAATAACTCGGCCTGACGAAGCAGTACTTCACTGCGCGGATCCATGGTCTGCTCCTTGAAAAAAAGTGCGGCAGTTTATCAACTGACGACCCGTCGTGCTGTACCGCTGAAAAAGGCCTGGGCGTTTTCGCTCATCTGGCCGACGATCCGCTGCCGCGCCTCGCGGCTGCCCCAGGCGTTGTGGGGCGTGACGATCAGCCGGGGAATATCGGCCGCCAGCAGTGGGTTGCCCTGGACCGGTGGTTCCACGCTCAGCACGTCGGTGGCCGCGCCGCCCAGGTGACCGTTGCGCAGGGCATCGGCCAGGGCCTGTTCGTCGATCAGGCCGCCGCGTGCGGTGTTGACCACGAAGGCGCCGGGTTTGAGCGATGCCAACTGCCGGGCGCCGATGAAGTTACGGGTGTGTTCGTTGAGCGGACAGTGCAAGGTCAAGGCATCGACCTGCGGCAACAGTTCATCCAGCGGCAAACGGTCGGGGCGCGCCGGGCGCCCGGGAATCTGTCCCAGCAGCACGCGCATGCCGAAGGCCTCGGCCAGGCGCCCGACGGCGCTGCCCAATTCGCCATGGCCCAGCAGCCCCAGGGTCTTGCCCTCCAACTCGACGATCGGATAGTCCAGCAGGCAGAACTGCGAGGCCCGCTGCCAGCGACCTTCCCCGACAGCTTTTTGATAATCGCCCAGGCGGGTCGCCAGGTTCAGCAACAGCATGAGGGTGTGCTGGGCCACGGATGGCGTGCCGTAGCCCTGGCAATTGCACACCGTGATACCGTGGCGGCGGGCAGCCTCCAGATCGACATTGTTGGTGCCGGTGGCGCTGATCAGGATCAGCTTGAGGTCTGGACTGGCGGCCAGGGCATTGGCATCGATCACGGCTTTGTTGGTGATCGCCACGGTAGCGCCCTTGAGTCGCTCGATCACTTGCTCCGGCGTGGTCCGGGCAAACAATTGCAGCTCTGAGAAGCAGGCGCGCAGCGGGCCTAGATCCAGGTCGCCGAGGTCCAGGGAAGGGTGGTCAAGGAAAACGGCGCGGGCGGTGTTCGTCATCAGCTGTACCTGTTCGATCAAGGCTTGAAGGCGTAATGTGGCGAGCCTATCAGATGAACTGTGGCTGCGGCCTGGCTCGATGTCGGGCTTATGAAGGACCCTGTGGCGAGGGAGCTTGCTCCCGCTGGCCTGCGAAGCAGGCCTCGTCATAGGGCAAGCACCTGCTGTGCAGTCGAGCGGGAGCAAGCTCCCTCGCCACGGTAGTCACGGTAGTCATTTAGCAGAACCGCCAAGGAGCCCCCCATGTACCTCGCCGAATTTCTCACCGTCGCCCTGATCCACCTGCTGGCGGTCGCCAGTCCCGGGCCGGACTTTGCCGTGGTGGTGCGCGAGAGCGTGACCCATGGCCGGCGTGCCGGGACCTGGACGGCGCTGGGCGTGGGCACGGCGATTTTCCTGCACGTGGGTTATTCGCTGCTGGGCATCGGCTTGATCGTGTCGCAATCGATCGTGCTGTTCAACGCGCTCAAGTGGGCCGCCGCCGCGTACCTGCTGTACATCGGCTTCAAGGCCTTGCGCGCGCAGCCGGCCAAGGCCGCCGCGGACGATCTGCACAAGGAAACCGGCGAGCGTACCGCACGAGGTGCGTTCACTGCGGGCTTCGTCACCAACGGTTTGAATCCCAAGGCCACGCTGTTTTTCCTGTCGCTGTTCACCGTGGTGATCAACCCGCACACGCCCCTGGCCGTCCAGGCCGGCTACGGGGTGTACCTGGCGGTCGCAACGGCGGCCTGGTTCTGCCTGGTGGCGATGCTGTTCAGCCAACAGCGGGTGCGTGCCGGCTTCGCCCGCATGGGCCACTGGTTCGATCGGACCATGGGCGCCGTGCTCGTCGCCATCGGCGTCAAGCTGGCGTTCACCGAGATGCACTGACTGGCGCAGTCCTCCGTAAGCTGCAGAAAAGATGGCTCGAAGCCAGTACTTACGCACGGATCAAATCATTCCTTTGGCTGATTTGATCCGTGCGTAAGCGCTCTAAAGTGCCTCGCATGCCAAGAACGTGCAGCCAGAAAAGGGACCCCTATGTTGCAGACTCGCGTTATTGCTCCAGCCGAAGGCGCTTATCGATATCCGTTGCTGATCAAGCGGCTGCTGATGTCCGGCACGCGTTACGAGAAAACCCGCGAGATCATCTACCGTGACCAGTTGCGCTACAGCTACCCGACGCTGATCGAGCGAGTCGCACGGCTGGCCAACGTGTTGACCGAGGCCGGGGTCAAGGCCGGCGATACCGTGGCGGTGATGGACTGGGACAGCCATCGCTACCTGGAATGCATGTTCGCGATCCCGATGATCGGCGCGGTGATCCACACCATCAACGTGCGCCTGTCACCGGAACAGATCGTCTATACCATGAACCACGCCGACGACCGCTTCGTGCTGGTCAACAGCGAGTTCGTCGGTCTGTACCAGGCGATTGCCGGGCACCTGACCTCGGTGCAGAAGACCTTGTTGCTGACCGACCTGCCGGAAAAGACTGCCGAGTTGCCGAACCTGGTGGGCGAGTACGAACAGTTGCTGGCCGCTGCCCCCCCGACCTACGACTTCCAGGATTTCGACGAGAATTCCGTCGCCACCACGTTCTACACCACCGGCACCACGGGCAATCCCAAGGGTGTGTATTTCACCCATCGGCAGCTGGTGCTGCACACCATGGGCGTGGCGACGATCATGGGGGCCGTCGACAGCGTGCGGCTGTTGGGCACCAACGACGTGTACATGCCGATCACGCCGATGTTCCATGTCCATGCCTGGGGCCTGCCCTACGTGGCGACGATGCTCGGGCTCAAGCAGGTCTATCCCGGCCGTTACGATCCTGAATTCCTGATCCAGCTGTGGCGCAAGGAGAAGGTCACCTTTTCCCACTGCGTGCCGACCATCCTGCAAATGGTCCTCAATGCCAAAGGCGCCCAGGGCACCGACTTCGGTGGCTGGAAAATCGTCATCGGTGGCAGCGCCCTGAATCGCAGCCTGTACGACGCAGCCAAGGAACGGGGCATCCAGCTCACCGCCGCCTATGGCATGTCCGAGACCGGGCCGCTGGTGTCCTGCGCCCACCTCAACGAGGAGTTGATGGCCGGCAGCGAAGACGAGCGCACCACTTATCGGATCAAGGCCGGCGTGCCGGGGCCCCTGGTGGAGGCGGCGATTGTCGACAGCGAGGGACGTTTCCTTCCGGCCGACGGCGAGACCCAGGGCGAACTGGTGTTGCGTGCGCCTTGGCTCACCGAGGGTTACTACAACGAACCGCAGAAAGGCACCGAGCTGTGGGCCGGCGGCTGGCTGCACACCGGTGACGTCGCCACGCTGGATGGCATGGGATTCATCGATATCCGTGATCGCATCAAGGACGTGATCAAGACCGGCGGCGAATGGATCTCTTCCCTGGACCTGGAAGACCTCATCAGTCGTCACGCGGCGGTACGCGAAGTAGCAGTGGTCGGCATCCCCGATCCGCAGTGGGGCGAGCGGCCGTTTGCCTTGCTGGTGGTGCGCGAAGGGCACCAGATCGGGGCGCGTGAGCTCAAGGAACACCTCAAGCCGTTCGTCGAGCTGGGGCACCTGAGCAAGTGGGCGATCCCGAGCCAGATCGCCCTTGTTACCGAAATTCCCAAGACCAGCGTCGGCAAGCTCGACAAGAAGCGCATCCGCGTTGACATCACCGAATGGCAGAGCAACAACAGCGCCTTCCTGTCCACGCTTTAAGCTGTTCTTGCGTGCCCGAAAGGGCACGCAAACCCCACCAAGCAAGCGCTTGCCTTGTGAAACCACGAATTTCAGCCATCCTTGCCGTGCCGACACCTGTCGGCCTGGCGAAAGGACTGTTCCAGAGTGGTCGAGGGCTGCAAATCACACTTTAGAGGGATCAAGCCGTACTACCTGCTGGCTATAGTCCGCTCACGGATCTCCAGGAACGGGGCGCACGCACGAAAGGGCGATGCGACTTCCGCGGATGTCGGGACGCTGCCGCTCCCAGCCGTCGAAGTGTTCCTGGAATATTCACTGCCATAACAATAATGCACATGGAGTAGCGTCGATGACCTCAGCAACCACGTTCTGGCGCCGGGCAAAATTGCCTCTGGCGGTCAGTCTCGCCTCTTCGCTCGCCGGGCCTGCATTCGGCGTCAGTTTCAATATCGGTGAAATCGAAGCCCAGTTCGACTCGTCCCTGTCGGTCGGCGCGAGCTGGTCCACGGCCAAGCCCAACAGAGACCTGATCGGTGTCAACAATGGCGGCAAGGGCCTGTCCCAGACCTCCGATGATGGTCACTTGAACTTCAAGCGCGGGGAAACCTTCTCGAAGATCTTCAAGGGCATCCACGACCTGGAACTGAAATACGGCGATACCGGCGTGTTCGTGCGTGGCAAGTACTGGTACGACTTTGAACTCAAGGACGAAAACCGCCTGTACAAGGACATCAGCGACAGCAACCGCAAGGAAGGCGCCAAGTCTTCCGGCGGGCAGATTCTCGATGCGTTCGTCTACCACAACTACGCCATTGCCGATCAGCCGGGTTCGGTTCGCCTGGGCAAGCAGGTGGTCAGTTGGGGTGAAAGCACCTTCATCCAGGGCGGCATCAACTCCATCAACCCGGTCGACGTGTCCGCGTTCCGTCGCCCTGGCGCCGAGATCAAGGAAGGCCTGATCCCGGTCAACATGTTCTATGTGTCCCAGAGCCTGACCGATAACCTGTCGGCCGAGGCGTTCTACCAGATTGAATGGGATCAGACCGTTGTCGATAACTGCGGCACGTTCTTCTCCCAGCCGGATGTGATTGCCGATGGGTGTAACAATAACCTTCGGGTGTTGAACAAGCGTTCGACCATCCCGCTTCCGGGCGTGATCTTGCCAATACTGGAAGGCCAGGGCGTCAATATCAATGAGGAAGGCGTACTGGTACGTCGCGGCGCGGACCGCGACGCCCGCGACGGCGGCCAGTGGGGCGCATCGTTGAAATACATGTTCGAGCCGCTGGACACCGAGTTCGGTGCCTACTTCATGAACTATCACAGCCGTGCGCCGATTTTCAGCGCCCAGGGCGCTGCGCAGCAGTTCTACACGGCTGGGCCTATTGCCGCGTTGCGTCCGTTGATCGTGGCGGGTAACTCCAACTATTTTGTCGAGTATCCGGAAGACATCCGCCTCTATGGCCTGAGCTTCTCCACGACGCTGCCCACCGGCACGGCGTGGAGCGGTGAACTCAGCTACCGCCCGAATGCACCGGTGCAACTGAGCACCACGGACATTCTCTTCGCCGGTGTGACACCACTTCCAGGATTTGGCGATGCGTCAGTGCTCCAGGGCACGCCGGGCCAGGATCTGCACGGCTATCGTCGTAAAGAGATCACGCAGTTCCAAACCACCTTCACCCACTTCCTGGATCAGGTCATGGGCGCCAGCCGCCTGACCCTGGTGGGTGAAGTCGGGGTGACCCACGTCGGTGGGCTGGAAAGCAGATCCGACGCGCGCTATGGCCGTGACCCGGTGTTCGGTCCCGGCGAGTTGCCCAATGGCTTCTGTACTTCGCTCAACACCTCGACCGCCTCCGGCGGTGGTCAGACCCTCGGCAACGTGAACAGCAACTGCGACAACGATGGCTTCACCACCGCCACGTCCTGGGGCTATCGCGCTCGCGCCATCTGGGAATACCCGGACGTCTTCGCCGGGGTGAACCTCAAGCCCAACGTGGCCTGGTCTCACGACGTCAAAGGCTACTCGCCAGGCCCTGGCGGCAACTTCGAGGAAGGCCGCAAAGCCGTCAGCCTCGGGCTGGATGCCGAATACCAGAACACTTACAACGCCAGCCTGGCCTACACCAACTTCTTTGGTGGTGACTACAGCACCGTGGATGATCGCGATTTCCTGGCGCTCAGCGTCGGCGTGACTTTCTAAGCACCGTATTTCAGGACGACACACTATGAAAATAACAAAGAGTCTGTTGCAGGTCGGCGTACTGGGAGTCTCCCTGCTGGCCGCCAGCGTCATGGCCGCGGTGCCTGCCGCAGAAGCCGACAAACTGGGCAAGACCCTGACACCGATGGGCGCCGAGATGGCCGGTAACGCCGATGGTTCGATCTCGGCCTGGAAACCCATGGCCAAGAACGCCGGGTCCGTGGACAGCAAGGGCTTCCTTGCCGATCCGTACGCCAGTGAAAAACCGCTGTTCACCATCACCGCGCAGAACGTCGAGCAGTACAAGGACAAACTCGCGCCGGGCCAGTACGCGATGTTCAAGCGCTACCCGGAAACCTTCAAGATGCCGGTCTACCCGACCCATCGTGGCGCCACCGTGCCGGACGAGGTGTATGCCTCCATCAAGAAGAACGCGGTCAACACCAAGCTGGTGTCCGGCGGCAACGGCCTGGAAAACTTCGAGACGGCCATTCCGTTCCCGATCCCCCAGAGCGGCGTGGAAGTGATCTGGAACCACATCACTCGCTACCGCGGCGGCAGCGTGACGCGCCTGGTGACCCAGGCCACGCCTCAGCCCAATGGTTCGTACAGCCTGGTGTACTTCCGCGACCAGTTCGTGTTCCGCGACAAGATGAAGGATTTCGATCCGGCCAACCCTGGCAACATCCTGTTCTACTTCAAGCAGCAAGTCACCGCGCCGGCGCGCCTGGCCGGTGGCGTACTGCTGGTGCACGAGACCCTCGACCAAGTGAAGGAGCCGCGTTCGGCCTGGGTCTACAACGCCGGCCAGCGCCGTGTGCGCCGGGCGCCGCAAGTGTCCTATGACGGACCGGGTACCGCCGCCGACGGCCTGCGTACCTCCGACAACCTGGACATGTACAACGGTGCGCCGGACCGCTACGACTGGAAGCTGGAAGGCAAGAAAGAACTGTACATCGCCGCCAACAGCTACAAGATCGACTCGCCGCAACTCAAGTACGCCGACATCCTCAAGGCCGGCCACATCAACCAGGACCTGACCCGCTACGAGCTGCGTCGCGTCTGGCATGTGACCGCGACGCTGAAGG
This sequence comes from Pseudomonas sp. SMN5, assembly GCF_052041925.1. Taxonomy (NCBI): domain Bacteria; kingdom Pseudomonadati; phylum Pseudomonadota; class Gammaproteobacteria; order Pseudomonadales; family Pseudomonadaceae; genus Pseudomonas; species Pseudomonas sp. SMN5. The sequence goes on along the minus strand of NZ_JBKGGX010000006.1, from coordinate 148,983 downwards.
AAGGCCAGCGCCACATCTATGCCAAGCGTGATTTCTTCATCGACGAGGACACCTGGCAAGCGGCGGTGATCGACCATTACGACGGTCGCGGCCAACTGTGGCGCGTCGCCGAGGCCCATGCCGAGAACTACTACGACAAGCAAGTGCCGTGGTATGCCCTGGAAACCCTCTACGACCTGCAGTCCGGCCGCTACCTGGCCCTGGGCATGAAGAACGAAGAAAAATCGGCCTACGACTTCGGTTTCACCGCCAGCACCGCCGACTTCACCCCGAACGCACTGCGTCAGGATGGCATCCGCTAAACCGCTTTACCCGAGGCCGCATCCTCGAATAAACGCCCCGACTGGTTCGGGGCGTTTATTTTTATCCTGCACGCACCGCCCACTGTGGCGAGGGAGCTTGCTCCCGCTGGGTTGCAACGCAACCCCAACCCAGAGACCCCGTCATACCTGATGCAGCGCGATCTCGGTTCTAGGGCTGCTGCGCCCGAACGCGGACCGGCCCAGCGGGAGCAAGCTCCCTCGCCACGAAAAGCGGTCTCGGCGTTCTTCAAAGAAGAATCAGCCTGTCGTCTTTTTGTAGCCATTTGTAGCACTCCCTTCAATACCTCCTCGTTTACCGCTAGTCTGCGGACATCTGCTACGCCGCCATTCGCATTTCAAAAGAGCCGGCCATGACTGATTTGTCCTCACTTCCGGATACAGCCCGCGCAGCCATCGCGGCACAGGACGGGCGCTTTTATCGCCCGCCCTTGCCTGACGGCCATGTACTACGGCCGCGGTTGTGCGAGCGACTGAGGGCAGGGCTCGGCGGAAGGTTGCTGTTGGTGAGCGCGCCGGCGGGGTTCGGCAAAAGCTCTCTGGCGGTGGAGTTTTGCCAGAGCCTGCCGGCGCGTTGGCAAAGCCTCTGGCTGGGCCTCAGCGCCCGGGACAACGATCCGGGGCGCTTCCTCGAACGGTTGCTGGAAGGGCTTCAGGCGTTCTTTCCAGAACTGGGGCGTCGGGCGCTGGGGCTGTTGAAAATGCGCCAGCGGCATCAACCCTTTGCTTTTGAAGAATGGCTCGACGGCCTGCTGGATGAACTGTCGAGTCACTTGTCGCCCCGTGATCCTCTGCTGCTGGTGCTCGACGATTATCATCTGGCCCAGAGCCCGGTGCTGGATCGCTGCCTGCAATTTTTTCTCAATCACCTGCCCGAGGGGTTGTTGCTGCTGGTCACCAGCCGCCAGCGTCCGGATTGGCACCTGGCACGCCTGCGCCTGTCGCGGCAGCTGCTGGAGCTCAATGAGCAAGACCTGCGTCTGACCCATGACGAGGCCCTGACGCTGCTGCAGCACCACAGCAGTTCGTTGCGCGGCGAGGCCATGGAAAGCCTCATCCAGCGCAGCGAAGGCTGGGTCGCGGGGTTGCGCTTCTGGCTGCTGGCTGCCTCCGAAGCCGGTACAGAAGGCTTGCTGCCCCAGGCCTTGCACGGCGGGGAAGGGCTGATCCGTGATTACCTGCTCGAGGAAGTCATCGACTGCCTGCCGGCCGACGTGCAAGCGTTTCTCTATGACACCGCACCCCAGGATCGCTTTTGCAGCGAACTGTGCGACGCCGTGCGCGAAGCCCATGACAGCGCCGAGATCCTGGCTTATCTGGCGGCTCACCAGGTGTTTCTGGTGCCGCTGGACGAGCACGGCCACTGGTATCGCTACCATCACCTGTTCTCTGATCTATTGCGCAGTCGTCCCAGCGCACCGGCCATGGTCCCGGTCGCGACCTTGCATTTGCGGGCCTGTCGCTGGTTCAACGCCCAGGGCCTGATCGATGAAGCCGTGGAACAGGCGCTGCGGGCCGGGCATCTGGATGTGGCGGCGAACCTGGTGCAAAACCTTTCGGAAGAACAGCTACTGGCCGAGCAGAACGTCGGCATGTTGTTGCGCTGGAAAATGGACTTGCCCGACAGCTTGCTCATCAGCACCCCGCGGCTGATCGTGTTGTATAGCTGGGCGCTGGGGCTGGCCTGCCAGCTGGACGCCGCCGAAGAACTCGCCGCCCACTTGAGTCGATTCCTGCCGGCGCCTTCGGCTACCGCGCAGAAGTCCATGCTCGCCCAATGGCTGGCACTGAGCGGGATCGTCGCCCGTGGCCGTGGCAATCGCGAGGCCACCGTGCGCTATTGCACCGAAGCCCTGGAGAGCCTGCCACAGAAACGCTACGGCCAGCGGCTGATGTGCCTCTCGACACTGTCTAACCTGGCAATTGCCGACGGCGATCTGTGGCGTGCCCGCAACTTGAACCGCGATTCCCTGGAACTGGCGCAACGGGTGGGCAATCCGCTGTTCGAAGCCTTGGCGCATTATGATCGTGCCCGGGTCTTACAGGCGCGGGGCGAGATCCTGCGGGCGCTGGATGAAGTGCAGCAAGGCCTGCAACGGCTGCACAAGCTGTCGCCCCAGCGCCTGTACGCGGTGCGGGCGCGGTTGATTCTCTACGAAGGTTTCCTGTTGACCTTGCGCATGCAGCACCATGCCGGATTGGCGCGGTTGCAGGCGGGCCTCACCGAAGCCCGCGCCTGTCGCGACATCAGCGTGCTGATCGGCCACTGCGTGATCGCCCGTATCGAAGGCTACAGCGGCGAATTCGCCCGGGCCTTTGCCGAGCTGGCCGAAGCCGAGCGGCTGATGCACATCTGGGATGTTCCGCCGATCTATTATCTGGCGATGATCACCCTGGTCAAATGTGAACTCTGGCTCGCCCAGAGCCGCACCGACCTGGCCGAAGCCTGGCTGGCGCGCTTGGGCCAGACCTACACCGGCGAACGGGCTGCGGCACCGCCCGAGTTCCATCCGCAATTGCCGTTGCATGTGGAGCTGCAACAGGCCGTGCTCGAATCGATCCGGGGCCAGCCGATGCTTGCCGAGGGACGGCTCAACGCCTTGCTCGAACACGGCCAGCAGACCGGACGGCAGATGCTCAGCGTGATGGCGTTGAACCAGAAAGTCGCGCTGCTGCTGGGCGTCGGGCGCGAAGCCGAAGCCCGCCGTACCTTGATCCAGGCTTTCGAAGCGGCTGCTGGTGGAGTGTTGCAACCTTTCGAGTGGCTGTTGGGCGAGCAGCGTGAGTGGCTGCGCGAACAATTGCTACAAGCCCCGCCCAGCCAGTTGCGCGAAGATCTGCTTGAGCGCTTGCCTTCTGTGCTGGCGCAACCTTGCGAGCCATCGGTGCCTGTCGAAACCCTCAGCAGCCGCGAACGGGCGGTGTTGCAGTTGATTGCCCAAGGGTGTTCGAACCAGGAGATCAGCGAGCAGCTGTTTATCTCGCTGCACACCGTCAAGACCCACGCCAGCCACATCAATAGCAAGCTGGGTGTGGAGCGCCGTACCCAGGCGGTGGCGCGGGCGAAGGCGCTGGGGTTGTTGGGTTGACGATGGTTTCTGACCCAGCGAGGCCCTTGTGGCGAGGGAGCTCGCTCCCGCTGGGTTGCGCAGCAACCCCATGACGGCGAACATGTGGGCCTGATACATCGCGTCGTCAGGCTTTGGGGGCGCTGCGCACCCCAGCGGGAGCAAGCTCCCTCGCCACAAAAACCAGGCAAGTCAGCAGAGGTATGAGTCCTTGCTACCCCAATACAAAACCATCCAATCCCCCGTTGGCCAGTTGATCCTCGTCGCCCGGGATACTCGGCTGGCGGCCATTCTCTGGGAAAACGAGCGGCTCAATCGGGTACGCCTGGGGCCTCTGGAGGAAGACAACCAGCATCCGGTGCTCCTGGAAACCGAACGTCAGCTACTGGAGTATTTTGCCGGGCAGCGCAGCCGTTTCGAACTGGAGCTGGACTTCGCCGGCACTGATTTCCAGGTTCGGGTCTGGCAGGCACTGCTGACCATCCCCTTCGGCCAGACCCGCAGCTACCGCGACATCGCCATCCAGATCGGCCAACCAACAGCGGTTCGTGCGGTTGGCGCCGCCAATGGGCGCAACCCGATTTCGATCATCGCTCCTTGCCACCGCGTCATTGGCACCTCCGGCAGCCTCACCGGTTTCGCCGGCGGCCTGGCGGCCAAGCAATACCTACTGAGCCTCGAAGGGCAACAGACCCTGCAATTGGCCTTCTGACCCAAGCCCCGGTGGGAGCGAGTGGCCGCCGATATCGCGCCATGTACCGGTCCCCTGTGGGAGCGAGCCTGCTCGCGATAGCGGTGAGTCAGCTCGCCGGGATGTTGGATGTGCCGCCTTATCGCGAGCAGGCTCGCTCCCACAGTTTTACCGAGTGGCTGCCGATATCGCGCCATGCACTGGTCTCCTGTGGGAACGAGCCTGCTCGCGATAGCGGTGTGTCAGCTTGCAGGGATGTTGGATGTGCCGCCTTATCGCGAGCAGGCTCGTCCCATAAGGGCGCGGTGATTTTTCAGGGTTGGGATGGTTTGGGCGGCAACATCCGCGTCGCTGGTTTGCCGTCGGCGTTGTGTTGGTAGATCTGCGCCGGTTGGCCTTGTTCGTTGAAGAACACCTGGCCAATCCCCGCGCTGTTCCACAGGCGTTCGCCGGCTTCGGCGTGTTCCGGGGTGTGGGGGATGATGCGCATGCTGCGGCGTTTGGTGAACCAGTTCAATGGCGAGCGCGGGGAATAGAGCCAGCGGTTGAGGCGGTCGAACCATTCGAGCAATGCTGGCGGGAATTCGTTCTTGATGCCGCTGCTGGTGATCTGCCAGAGGCGCGGGCCGCCCTTGCGGTGTGGGATCAGCACTTCATAGACGAAGGAATAATGCACATCCCCTGACAGCACCACGTAATTACCCGGTGTCCGCGAGTGTCGGAAAATGTTCAGGATGACCTGGGCCGCGCCGCGATGGGCCATCCAATTCTCCGCATCCACCAGCAGGGGATAGCCGCACCAGCTGAACGCGCGCTGCACGGTCTCGATCAGCTTCACCCCGAAGATCGGCGCCGGCGAAACGATGATCGCCGACGGATGATCCAACAATTGCTGCTGCAGTTCGCTCAGGGCTTCCCAATCCAGCAGGCCGGAAGGTTGCTTGAGGTTGTTCTCGCTGCGCCAGCGGCGGGTGCGGGTGTCGAGCACCACCAGGGCCGGGCTGCTCGGCAGCACGTAATGCCACTGCTGAAACCCCAGCAGCGAGTCGATCAGTTGGTCTTGCGGTGCGCTGTCGAGGTAGCGATCCCGGGCCGTTTCGCTCAATGCCCGGGTCTGCTCGATCACGCCAGTGAAGGCGTCCGGGTTGTTGCCCCAGCCTTGGCAAAGCATGTAGGCAATCAGGGCGTTGCCGATGATGCGCTTGGAGAATGGATGGCCGTAGGCCGTTTCTTCCCACTGGGCGGATAGATTCCAGTCATCGGTGATGTCGTGATCGTCAAAGATCATCAGGCACGACAAGTGTGCAAATACCCGCGCCACGCCGCTCAGACCGGTCTTGAACGCGTTGATGCGTTGCTGTTCCAGGTCGTAGCGCTGGCGTCGCTCGGCGGTCAATTCCGGCGGCTGCACATCAATCAGCGTCCACGGTACCGGCGACCACACCAGCAGGTACATTGCCATGACCTCGGCGAACGTCACCAGGTGGTTATCGGCGCTGCTGCTGGTGAAAATCGGCTTACGCGCACCGCCAAAAAAACGCTCGCGCAGGGTTTCGTTGCTCTCAAGTGCCGGTAGTAAATCGGCGCGATGGTAGTAGCTGGCCGGGTGCTGATACAGCCTGGCGCTGTCTTCCACCACCGCGCCGTCCAAACGTTCCTCGAACAGACCCAGGCGTTCGATCAACGCATGGATTGCCCGTAACATGGGGCCTGCGACATCGTCGGCATACACTTGGTCGCCGCTCATCATCAGCAGTGCCGGTCGTTGTTCCGGGGCCTGAGCCAGCAGCCGGTCGACGCAGAGCAGGCCGTCGTTGGCCGGGTAATGGGGTTTGCGGCAAGAACCGTGGACCAGTTGTTCGATGCGCGAATGCAGCATGAAGCTGGGGTGCTGCGTCTCTTTGTACAACAGATGCGGCGCCCAGTCGGCGATGGACGCAGCGTCCACTCGCAGGTCGTAGCCGATCGTCACATCCCGGGGCAAGGGTGTGTCGAGTTGCACATCGATCAGATGCACAAATGCCTGCTGCCCCACCGGCACCACGGTGCAGCGCGTCGTATCCAGCACAATGTCGCCCACACCTTCGATCCACAGCGTCAGCGCCAACGGCCGCGTGCCCACCAGCCACATCACCAGTCGCGCAGGTTCCAGCCGCCGCAACAACGGGCCGACCAGGACGGGGGGCAGGGCAGGGGTGGTGTCGGGTGTGGACGGCAGCATTTGCGGGTAAAGCTCTGTTCAGGAGGAGGCGGGGATCATAGCGCAATGAGCTTTGTCGCTGGGGGTTGGGCGCTGGGGTGTAGCTGCTTTTGTGGCAAGGGGGTTTATCCCCTCGCCACAGGGTTCAGGTCAGACAGTTGATTCAATGTCATCCGCTCAATCACTGGGCGGTGTTGGACGCCTCGGCAGCCTTGATCAGGTCCGGCCCGATCGCCTGTTCAAACTTCGCCCATACCGGCTTCATCTTGTCGCGCCAGGCGTTGCGCTCTTCAGGTGTGAGTTCGATGATTTCAGTGGTCTTGGCATCCAGGACCCGTTGCCGGTCCTTCTGGTTCAAGCGCAGCGCTTCATTGTTCGCATGGGCAGTGGACTCGACCACGATTTTTTCCAGCTCGGTGCGGATGTCCGGCGGCAGGCCGTTCCAGAAGTCCGAAGTGGTGATCAGCATGTAGTCGAGGATGCCGTGGTTGGTCTCGGTGACGTATTTCTGCACTTCATGGAGCTTCTGGTCGTAAAAGTTCGAATAAGGATTCTCCGTACCGTTGACTACACCGGTTCGCAGGGCCTGGTACACCACCGAGAAATTCATTGGTTGCGCCTTGGCCCCCACGGCGTTGAACTGCTGCTCCAGCACCGCGGACGCCTGGATTCGAAAGTTCAAGCCGTGGGCGTCCTCGGGTTTGCGCAGGGGCCGGTTGGCCGATAACTGCTTCATGCCGTTGTGCCAATAAGCCAGGCCGGTGATGTTCTTGCTCTCCATGGACTTGAGCAGCTTCTGCCCTTCGGGCCCCTGCTGGAAACGGTCCACTGCGCCAATGTCATCAAACAGAAACGGCAGGTCGAACAACTGGGCCGTCCTGGTGTATTGGTCGAACTTGGCCAGCGACCGCGCGATGATCTGCACATCTCCCAGCAACAACGCCTCCATCTCCTTGTCATCGCTATACAGGGTCGAGTTCGGATACACCTCGACCTTCACGCGTCCCGGCAGTCGTTCTTCCACCAGCTTCTTGAACATCAGCGCACCCTGGCCCTTGGGCGTCTGTTCACCGACCACGTGGGAGAACTTGATGACAATCGGCTCAGCCGCCAGGGCACTGCCCAGTGCACTCAAGGCCAGCAGGCAGGCGAACGTTTGGCACAGGTATCTAAGCATCGCGAGGTCCTTTTTCATCCTTGTCGAGCGCGCGGGTGTTTCACCGGCGATACAGCAGCAAGTCTAGGAGAGAAACCCCGTGTCCATTGTTTTTGTGCCCGCCACCCATCCCCATTGTGGGAGCGAGCGTGCTCGCGATGGCAGTGGCACACCCAACATCACCGATCCAGGCAGACCGCTATCGCGAGCAGGCTCGCTCCCACAGGGGCTTCTTTTTGCAGGGCCGGCCAAGAGTGTTCAGGCCTCCACCGTCGGGCCCTTCAACTCGATCTGGTTACCATCCGGATCGAAACAATAGATCGACCAGCCATTACCCTGTGCGCCATATCGCATCTGTGCTTTCTCGGCACTCAGGCCGTTCGACGCCAGGTGAGCCAGAATGGCTTGTTCATCAAACGGTTCAACGCGCAGGCAGAAGTGGTCGACATTGCGCCCCTGCCCACCGGCTGCCGGTCCGCCCAGGCGGCCCAGCGGCCCTTCGACAGCCACCAGGTCAATCATCGACGCGCCGGTGCCGAGGTGGATCATGCCTAGGTCATCCCGCCGTTTCTTCAGCTCGCAGCCGAGTACCGAGGTGTAGAACGCCAGGCTGCGCTCGATGTCTTTCACCCGCAGAACAATGTGGTCAATCTGTTGGATGGAGAAGTTACGCATACAGGCCTCCTGTCTTCATGCCGCCAGCGCCAGAGGGGGCTTCAATTAACCGATAGCGCGGATGTGTCATGTCGCGTGTCATGGTGCCCATTCCCACCAGGTGTTATAGCCGAAAGTTTCCAACAACTGTCAACTCTGACAGGCGTCGTGACATCTACCTTGCCCTATGCTCGGCCAGGCCGGGACCAGATCGACAGGTAGCTCTGCTGACGATTGCAATTCGAGCAACTGACCCATGATATTTATAGATGGCGAGTTAAGTGAGATTGAAGAGCGTGTACTGATCGTACTGGAAAGATTCGTGCGACTCGATGCGTTGGGCGCGCCTGCACCTGTCTTGCACGATGGGCGCTGGAGGTACTTCGGCGTGGACGATTTTTATAAGGCAATCGAAGAGGAGTTTGAAATCGAAATTCCGGATTTCGACAGGCAGGATATATCTACCGGGCAAGCGTTAGCCGCTTATTTATATGCCCGCAAGCATTGCAACTGAGCTTCGCCTCGGACTCACTGGATCAACCGATCACCCACGGCGCCCCCCCACCATGAAAATTTTCCGGCAGCAGGTCCCTCATTCGAAATTCAGGATCTCAACGCCCTTGCCTTCGACCATCTCCCCAAACCCCGGCAACCGCGCCACGAACTCGGTCTCGAACGCCAGGTACCGATCCTGCGCCGGCAGGTAACGGATCTGCGGCTTGATCCGGGCGATGTCCTTGCTCGACAGCTTCAGCACTTCATGGCTGTGCTGATTCCAGAACCACGCCAGGGTATGGGCGCCGAAGGTGTGGGTCTGGTAATTCCACACCCACCAATCGCCATGCCCGCGGGCGACGTGGAGCTGCCCGTGGAAGGTGCGCATGGTGATCACTTGCTTGGGTTGGGTGACGAGCAGGCGGGTGTCCTGGCGCACATCGCTGCCGAAGCCGTCGAGCAGGGCCTTGGTCGTGGCGCCGGTGACGAAGTTGAAGCGCCAAGCCAGCAGTACGGTTTCCCGAAAGCCCGGATGCTCCAGGTTCTGGCGCCCGTCTTCACTGAACAACAGGACCTCATCGCCCCCCAGGTACGCGCTGGAGGCCCTGAGCTTGAAACCGTCCACCGGTAACGGCTTGGCAACCACAGTCTGGTGCGGTGGGTCCATGGACCAGATCCAGCACAGCGTGCCGTTGTCCTGCATGAAGAGCAAACGGCGCGGACCGATGGGCAGCAGCGTCAGGTCGGACGGGTGCTCGAAAATGACTTCACTGGAATCCGCGGTGATCCGCCAGATCCGAGTTTTATGCTCTGGTTGGTAGATGACCTGGCGCTCGAAGACTTCCCCGTCCACCACCACGCAGGGCTGGTCGAACTCAGGCCACTGCATCTGCGCCGGGCCGAACGCCTGGATCTCATCGCCCTGACGCCGTTCGTAGCGATAGCGGTCATCGCAACTGTAGGCCCCGGATTTGACTCGTCGTCGCCACAGGCTTCCCTCGGGGTTGGCGTCGACCAGCGCCAGGTCCGCGCCGTCCACGCCATCGGTGCGCTGTTCGAGCATGTCCTGTTCAGCGGGCGGCCACTGGTTGTAGTCGATCAGGAAGCACAGCCACTGTTCGTCATCCTGCTCGGTTACCGCGGCCCAGCCGTTGCGGTAGTTCAATTCATGCACATAGGTGGGGCCAGGATAGTCATGGACGTCCTGTAGCCAATTGAGTTTTTTGCGTTTGGACTTGGCCGGCTTTCGCTCGGTGGCGGCAGGCTTCGCCGGCTCGAACAACAGCGCCGTGTACCCGCTGCCCTGCGTCTGCCAATACCGGGCGAACGCCTCGCGCTGATCGAGCGGAACGATTACCGGCCGATAATCATCGCCGCCGGCATCCAGGTTCCACAGATCGAAACCGTCCCGCGCCAACACGGCCGCCAATGCCTGGAAACAGACCTCGGGCATTTCATTGGATAGCTCATCCAGCAACGCCTCGAACGCCGCGCCGCTGAACGCCCCGAGGCCGGGGTAGTAATGCTGCAACAACCCAAGCAAGTCAGCGCCTGGCGTCTTCCAATCGATATGGACCAACGGATCGAACTTCGACTGCATGACGCGTGCCTTCCCTGTGATTTCCCAAGCTGCGCCATCTTAGCCGCACAGCAGAAAAATTTTCGCCAGTCACGTCACAACAAACACCACCCACTTCAGGCGAACACTGAACCCGTGGCGAGGGAGCTTGCTCCCGCTGGGCCGGTCCGCGTTCGGGCGAAGCAGCCCCAACCGGCCCACCTCACATCTTGGAAAACCCTGACAGATAACAAACCGGCGAACTCCCCTCCGCCCGCTTCTCCACCTCATCCTCCAACCACTGCGCCAACACCACGGCATTATTCTCAACAGTCGATCCGGCCGCATAAACCAGCGTCAGATTCCCATCCCGAGCTACATCCACCAGCCGCCACCAGAGCTCAGGCCGCGCCGCCAGCTCCCGCTGATAAGCCGCCCTGAACGCGTCGAAGGAAACCGCCCCCGCCTTGAACGCCTTGCGCAATTCATGGGAAGGCGCCACTTCCGGCAGCCACTCAGTTATCACCAACGCGTCCTTGCGACAGTTACGCGGCCACAAGCGGTCAACCAGGATACGGACGCCATCCTCGGCGCCAGCGGCTTCATAGGCGCGTTTGCACTGGATCATCAAGGCCTGCCATTCGTAAGGGACCGCTTGAGTCTAGGTCGATAGTGCACGGGCGACCAGGGTCGATCCGGTGTCTTCAAGTCTTCGCATGACCTGCCGCTATGGGTATAACGATTAATACCGATCCACCGACGAGCTTTGCGATACTTTTGCTTTCGGGCGATGACTTGGCAGCGGACACGATAAGAGAACGTAGCGAATGGACGACGGACGATACGAAGGGCGGGAAGCCGTGGCGGCAGGCGCAACGGCGTTGTCCGGACCGCAGCCGCATATTCTGCTTATCGACGATGTGCCGGAGGATATCCGCGCCACGCTCGTCCTGCTCAAGACGCAACCCTGGCGCATCTCCCTGGCCAGCGATGCCCACCAAGGTTATCAGCGCGCCCTGGCGTTGCGTCCGGATCTGATCGTGCTGGATGTGCACATGCCGCACATGGACGGTTTCAGCCTCTGCCGTTTGCTGCGCGAGGCGCCCGCGACCCGACACACGCCGATCCTATTTCTGTCCTCGGCCAATAGCACCTTCGAGCGTCTGGAAGGGCTGTCCGTGGGCGGCGTCGATTACATCCCCAAATCCTGCGCGCCGGAGGAAGTGCTGGCGCGTATCAGGATCCACCTGCAATTGACCTGGCGCACACCGCCAGCCAGCCAGGACAACACAGCCCAACCGGAGCCGGAAGGCGACGAGATCGTGTTGCGCGCTGCGATGCGATTGATTGAAAACCAGCTCGACGAGACACCCTCCCTGGCGCAACTGGCGCACAAGGTCGGCACCCACGAAAAACGCCTGTCGCGGATATTTCGCGAGCACCTGGGCCTGACCGTCTTCGCCTACATCCGCGATGCCCGGTTGCGACGCGGCCAGGCCTTGCTGGCCGACAGCGCCATGAGCGTGCAAGACGTCGCCGAGCTGATCGGCTTTCGCAACGCCTGCAACTTCACCACCGCTTTTCGCCAACGAATCGGCATGACGCCCAGCCAGTTTCGCCAGCAGACCTTGGGTGTTGCCGATGCAGAGTCGGCCGGGCGCGCCTGATGCGGCTGCTACAGGTTCTGTTGTTGGCGATGGCATTGCTGCCTGCGAGCCTGTTACGGGCAGCGCCTGTGGACATCTGCCAGTCTGAGCAACTGGACTTGATGCCTGCGGTACAGATCATCGAAGACATCCCGGCAACGTTGAACGTGGAAGCGGTCGCTCAGTTGCCCGAGACGCGATTCACCCCAGCCACCGAAGAATGGCCGGCCCAAGGCTATAGCCGCTCGGCTTTCTGGTTGAAGCTGCAACTTTCCAACCCAAGCGATGCGGCCTGTTCGCGCCTGTTGGTGATCGGCGCGCCGCGCCTGGAAGACCTGCGCGTCTATCGATACACCGACGGCCGCTGGCGTGAAGCCCATGCCGGCGGTGCCCATCCCTTGGCCGAATGGCCCCAGCCGCCAGCGCGTCAGCCGGCGTTCCCGGTTACTCTGGCGGCAGGGCAGAGCAGCACTTTGTTCGTACGCGTGACGAGCAGCTTCCAGCTGTTGCTGGAGCCGCAGCTGTGGTCCGAACCGGCCTTGCTGCGGGCGCAGCAGCAGACGTACCTGAGCGACGGACTCACCCTGGGTATTGTTCTGCTGGTTGTGCCGTTCGGGCTGATCGTCGGCGGGATCCTGCGCTCGCGTTTGCTGACCGTGAATGCGGGCGCGGTTCTGAGCTATATCCTGCTGACCTGCCTGGTGAACGGCTACCTGATCTATTGGCCCGCGGCACTCGGCTGGACGCGAGAGCTGCTGGCCTGCGCGAGCGTGATCTCATTCATCCTGTTCCTTGCCTACATGCGCGTGTTGCTACAGGTTGCCCGGCTGCCCAATGTCATCGGCTGGAGCTATTGGCTGCCGCTGTTGGGATGCGCCGTCGGCCGGTTCTGGTGGTTGCAGGTCGATCCGGTCCAGGGTGCGCGGTTCATCCAGTTGTCGCTCCTGAGTTTCTACGCCGTGCTGCTCGCTACGTTGTTCATGGCCTGGCGCAAACGGCTGAGCTACAACTGGATGGCCTGGCTGGTGCCGGGGTTGTTGCTGGGGCAATTGCTGATGCGCTATTTCTTCCCGCAGGAGCAATTGCCCTGGCAGTCGCCGCAAAGCAAACACAGCCTATCCTCGACCCTGCCGGGCGTGGCGCTGCTGGTGTGCACCTTGATCATGGAGGTCAGCCGCAGTCGCCAGCGGGAAAGGCAGGCGCTGTCCACCCTCGACCAACAACGCCAGGCCGAGCACGAGCGCCTGGAGAGCACCGTCACGCTGCGCACGGCGCAGTTGCGTGAATCCCTGGAGGCCCGCAGTGCGCTGATGGCCCGCATCAGCCACGACCTGCGCTCGCCCCTGGTGCGCATTATCGACTATGCGCGGCTGTTGCAGGGGGCGCCGAACCGCGACTATCAGGCCACCATCGAGCGCAATGCCCGCCAGCAACTGGAATTGATCGACGAGATGCTCGAATTCTCCCGTGGCGAGCTGGAGCAAATGCAATTGGGCCTCGCGCCGGGTTATTTGTACGGATTTCTCAAGGAGATCGCCGAGGAGGCCGGTTTCCTCGCCGCACGGCAGGGCAACACGTTTGAATCCTCTGTGGCCGACGACCTGCCGGCGCTGGTGGAAGCCGATTTCAAACGCCTGCGGCAGATCCTCATGAACCTGTTGGCGAACGCGGCGAAGTTCACCCGAGACGGGCAGATCCGCTTTGAAGTGAGCGGTACCTCTGGGGACAGTCCTGAGACCGTCGAACTGTGCTTCAGCGTCGTCGACACTGGCATCGGCATCGATCCGCAAGAATTCGAACGGCTGCTGCAACCGTTCCAGCGTGGGCGCAATGCGCAACGCTACGAAGGCAGCGGGCTGGGATTGTCGATCGTCACGCAGCTGCTGGAACGTATGGGCAGTCGCCTGGAACCACAAGCCACCGAGCAGGGCGGCAGCCGCTTCAGTTTTCGTCTGCAACTCAAATGCGCCCAGGAACACGACTTGGAAAACGGCATCGTCGACAATCATGCCGCGCCGCTTGATGGGCAGGGCAAGCACGTGCTGCTGGTGGACGATGTCGAGCAGAACAGCGAATGGCTTTACGACCTGCTGGCCGGCTATGGCTTTGACGTAAGCATCGCGGCCAACGGTGAAGAGGCCTTGGCCTGCCTGGCAGAGCAGCCGGTCGACCTGTTGATCAGCGACCAGATGATGCCCGGCATGGACGGCTGGGAACTGCTGCGCCAGGTGCGCGAGGGCTGGGGCGATCTGCCGGTGATGCTCTATTCGGCATTACCGGCGCGCCGGCCACAGGAATATCCGCAGCACCTGACATTCGACGCCGTGTTGCTCAAGCCCGCCGACAGCCGCGAGCTGCTGGCCTGGGTCAAGACGCTGATTTGCCCGGACCCGGTGCATCGTCCGATGGCGCGGGAGCACTAGCATGCGCGCTTCGGGACACCGGCTGCTGTTGCTTGGCAGCCTCTCGGCACTGCCTTGGGCGTCGGTCGGTGCCGAGCAAGCGCCGGCGCCCAGCGCCATCGTCCTCGATGCCACCACGGTGACCGCCCGACGCCGCGAGGAAGATCCGCAACAGGTGCCGATCCCGATCAACGTCCTCTACGGCGAGCAACTGGACGAGGCCGGTTTGCATACGCTGCAAGACATCCAGCAACGCGTGCCCGGCCTAGTGGTCTCCGGTCACGACGCCCGTTACGCCGGCTTCGGCCTGCGCGGTTTCGGCGCGACCGCTTATAACGATGGCCTGGAAGGCAGTGTCGGTACTTACGTCGATGGTGTTTACCAGGCGCGCCAAGGCATGGCCTTCACCGAGTTGATGAACATCGAACGCATCGAAGTGCTGCGCGGGCCTCAGGGCACTTTGTTCGGCAAGAACACCACTGCCGGCGCGCTGAACATCGTCACCCGCTCACCGACGTTCCAGCCCGAGGCCGGCCTTGAGGCCAGCTACGGCGAGCGCGGTTTGCGTGAGTATCGCGGGACGATTTCCGGGGCACTGCGCGACGACGTCCTGGCCGGACGGCTGAATGTCTTCGACCGCTCAGAGGATGGGCAAGTGGAAAATCTTGAAGACGGCTCCCGACTCGGTGACGCCGACAGCCAAGGCCTGCGCGGGCAGTTGCTGTGGACCCCGAATACGGATTTCACCGCGCGGCTGATCGCTGACCATGCTCGGCAGAACGAAGCCGGCAACGTCCTGCTGGTCAATCACTACAGCCAGCAAACCCGCAAGCGCGCTCAGTTCCTCGGCTATCCACTGACGCAGCCTGATCCGTACCAACGCGAGATCCGCGTCGACGCACCGGGGCGTCCGCAAACCTTGCAGAACGGTGTCTCGTTGGAATTGAACTGGGACCTGAACCAGGCGCTGCGCTTGACCAGCATCACCGCCTATCGCAACTGGGACTACCGCGCCACTCGCGACGCAGACAGCACGGCGCTGTCGGTCGCCCAGTCCGAGACCGAGCTGGGGCACCGGCAGTTCAGCCAGGAATGGCGGCTGTCCGGCACGGCCGGCTCATCCATCGATTATGTCGTCGGGCTCTACTATCTGCGTCAGCAACTGGATCGGGACATCGACGTCCAATTCGGTAACGACGCTGCGGCCTGGTTCGTCGGCGATCAGTTGCAGCAACTGCAAAAACTCTACGGCATCACCTTCACTGACCCCAGGCAAGTGCCGGCGCAATTATTGGACGGCGCCCGGCAACACTACGACGGCCAGCAGAAGGGCGACAGCCGGGCGATTTTCGGTCAGCTTTCCTGGCGCCCGGTCGACCCGCTGGAGCTGACCGGCGGCCTGCGCTACAGCCAGGAGCGCAAGGACGGCTGGGTCTCGCGCGACGTCAGTAACCTTGCGCCGCTGGACGGTTTGCCTCCGATCTTCCAGGCCGGTGGACACGTGCTGCGCGACATCGCTCTCGGCGGTGGTTATTACCGCGAGGATTCGATCGAAGAACACAACCTCTCCAGCCTACTCAGCGCCAGCTATCGCTTCAGCGAGACGGTGATGGGCTACGTCAGCTGGTCGCGGGGCTACAAGGCCGGCGGCATCAACTTCGACGTGGTCGGTCCGTTTGCTGCGCCCACCTTCGAGCCGGAGCGCGCCACGTCGTTGGAACTGGGCCTGAAGACACGCTTCTGGGATGAGCGTGCGATGCTCGACCTCGCCGTCTACCAGACTGACGTCGATAACTACCAGGCACTCACTTACAGCCCGCCGACCTCGATGTTCGCGCCACCGCTGCGGGATAACCTGATCAATGTCGGCAAGGTCCGCCTGCGCGGGATCGAATTGGATTCGGCCTGGCAACTTTCTTCGCGGCTCACCGGGCGCCTCGGCCTGGCCTGGAGCGATGCGCGCTATCGCAGCTTCTCCAACGCACCCTGCCCGCCGGAGACCGGCCAATGGACCTGCGACCTCAGCGGCGAGCGCCTCTACAACGCCCCGCAATGGAACCTCAGCAGCGGCCTGGACCACACCCATCCGCTGGCGAACGGGTTAGAGGTGTACAGCGGCGTCGACTACAGCTTCAGGACCGGTTACTACGGCACCCTCGAAGGCGGCGAAGGCAGCTATCAACCGAGCTACGGCCTCACCAACCTGCGCCTGGGCCTGCGCAGCCAGGACCATGGCTGGGAAGTGGAAGGCTGGGTGCGCAACGCCTTCGACCGGCATTACATCACCGCCGTCTACTCATTGCTGGGCGCTGGCGACTACGGCGTGATGACTGGCAGCGAAAGAACCCTCGGCACCACCCTCAGGCTTCGTTATTAAGCGAAATAAAACGCGTCGGACAGAACGCCAGGCGATTACCGCCAGCCTTTTTCGACAGGTACATGGCCTTGTCCGCCTTGCTGATCAGCCCATCGATTTCCTCACCGTGCTCGGGATAAAACGCCACCCCGATACTCGCGGCAATCTCCACCGTCTGCGCGCCAATCAGGATCGGTGCATTGGCCGCTTGCAGCATGCGCTTGAGCAACGGCTCGCACTCCTCAACTTCCTGCAAACCCACCAGCGCGGCCACGAACTCATCGCCACCGAGCCGCGCCAGTGTGTCGCGCTCACGCAGCGTCGCATTGATCCGCGTCGCGACAATCTGCAACACCCGATCCCCCCAGTCATGGCCGTAACTGTCGTTGAGCGCCTTGAACCCATCGAGGTCAATAAACGCGATGGCGACTTTCTGCTGATGGATGCGCGCCGTGCTCAATGCCTGGCGCATCCGCTCGGCCAACAGCAGCCGATTGGGCAACTGCGTCAGCGCATCAAAACGAGCATCGCGTTCCAGCAACTGAAGCCGTTGCTTCATCTGCGTCATGTCGCTGAACAACACCACGTAATGCTGAACATTGCCGTGACGGTCGTGCACCGCACTGATGCTGATGCGCGACGTCATCTCCCGGCCATCCTTGTGGCTGCTCTGGATTTCACCGGACCAATGGCCATGGAAATCCAGCGCATTCCTCATCGGCCCATAAAAAGCCGCGAGCCGCCGCACCATGCGATGGGAATTCAAATCCCGGCCCACCACCTCGTCCTGCCCGTAACCGGTAAGCCGCGTAAACGCCTCGTTCGCGCTGATGACCCGACCGTAAGCGTCCACCAGAACAACCCCCTCCCGCGCATGACTGAACACCGTCGCCGCCAACTCCGGGCAAACCCCGCTACCGCGTCGCTCCAGCGCGTCCACGTCACGGGTGGCCGGCAGCGTCCTGGAATCAAAGCCCTGCTGCGCCAGGTAACCTGCCAGGAACGAAAAAACCCGGTGCAGGTGGGTCAGCGCATTTGTTGCAAGCCTGGAATCGAAGCAATAGCTACGGATGAAGGTGCGTAGGTTCATTTGGGTTTATGTGAGGCTGGCGGGTAAGGGGAATGCAAGCGAAGGGGGATTATCGCTGGGCGAATTCGGCAGGGGCTTTGCTGGAGCGGATGGGAGCTTTGCGGGAGGGGATGGAGGGAAAAGATTTTTGCTGACGGGGATGAGCGCGCTAGCCAGGGCTACCCAAGAGCTAAAGGAAAAACACAACCCCCGTGGCGAGGGAGCTTGCTCCCGCTGGGCTGCGCAGCAGCCCCACAGTCACCCCAGCGTAGTTCATCGAAGGATCTATTCTAGACAGACGATTTGAATAATTCGGTTACCACCATTAAATGTTGTGCGAGTCCACTCTTCTATCGTCCTTATCTGGTGCGGTAACAGATCGTAGACAAAGCAAGAATCCTCAGGCGTTGTCCAGCCCATGAGAGCAGCCAACTGATCCACGTAGACGCTCGGAATTTCCACGGTCTGTATTAATTCTTCCGTTGTCATGTCAAAAATTTCAACGATGGGCTTCACTTTTCTACCCTCCTTGTTGGGTCAGCGGGCTTTGTTTGTTCGCCGGTTATCGGGTCGTGCTCACCAAGGTGCTTTCCTTGTTTGGTATATAGCTCTACAGCACCGTGTTGTGAGTCCCACTCATAGATTCTTCCGGAGCGATCAGGAACAAATCGATCTGATTGACGCAAGAAGGGCTTGAGCGAGGGCGGGAGATTGCCGATCGGTGTTTGGGAAGGGGAGTTAAGGCTGACCTGGACCTAAAGGAAAACACCATCCCCGTGGCGAGGGAGCTTGCTCCCGCTGGGCTGCGCAGCAGCCCCACATCGCAAAAGCGAAAAATGGATTAAATGATTAGGTCAGTTTCACCACTTGGTTCGGTGTCGAAATGCAATCTGATAGTCGAATTTTTCTGGATCGATTGGATGATCAAAGAAGGGCTGGAGTATAGGTATCCATCGAGCAAGCACATCAAAGCCTCCGTCATATATTTCTGGTTCGCTTTCCAGATCCAGCTCAGAGATTATCGACAAGTCATCCTCCATGTCCTTCGAATACTCTTTGCCTCCAGCCAGTTCGGTTTTTTTGTCGTACCAATCCAATCTAAGCTTCAAACTCGTTGAAGTCCTCGCAAATAATTTTTAATGCTGCTGTCTTTGTTTTTTAGACGCAGGGAAGGGGGTGTGCATTGAGTGGATGTCGTGTATCTACCAACTGTCTCGATAATCGACGGAGGCCTGATATATGTAGGTGGCTCAATTAATTGAATACTTAAAATAAGATTGGAGGATTTCTATCCATTATTTGGGGCGTTAAAGCCTCCGCTATTTAGGTTGTTTTCATGTCACCCTCCCGAAAACTCCTCAGAAACTAAGGGGCCGGTTTGCATTGAGAGCAAGTCGGTGCTGGTGCCGATGAAATATTCCAGCCCGCTTCAGCGTTATTCAAGGCAAACAATTTGAATGATGCGATTGTCGCCACTTAATAAGGTGTGAGTCCATTTCTCTAATGTTTCTATTTGGTCCGGCAAAAGATCATAGCCATCATATTGATCTTCAGGCTGTGTCCAGCCCATCAAGTCCGCTAGCTGTGCTGAATACGACTGTGGAATTTCTACACTCAGTAACAACTCTTCGGACATCCTGTCGAAAATTTCGATAACGTGCTTCATTTTTCTACCCTCCTTGCTGGGTCTGCGGGTTTTGTTTGTTCACCCGTTTCCGGATCAAACTCCCCGAGGTGTTTACCTTGTTTTGTGTACAGCTCTACAGCACCGTGTTGTGAATCCCATTCATAAATTTTTCCTGAGCGATCCTTCCATCGTCGGCGTTTTTTTCCTCCTCCACGTACAGCAGTTTTTAATGGGGCAGACGTTACGTCTGGAAACGCCGGAAGCGTCGACGGAGCAGGGTAATACTTATGATCCCCCGGAACACTCAAAACCACATAAACCGGCCGAACCCCCGAATCCGCCGGAAACACCAGAATAAAATCCCTGTACTCCGGCGGATAAATCGGGTCGACGATGATGCTGTCAGCCATCGGTGTCGGCGGATAAATCCATACGGGCGGCGCCTGGGGCGCGGCCTCCAGGGCAGGGATGCCAAGGGTGTCGGAAGGATCGGTGGCCGGCGTCCAGATCAGTTCGACGCCATCACCCAGATCGGCAATGAACTGGTCGGCTCGCGGAGTGAACTGCACAACGTCGACCATCTCCCAGCCGCGGTTCTGCCCGGTGTAGAAACCGTAACCCTTGAGACTGCCATCGGCCTGCTGCTCGATGCTCAGGCGCATGCGGCTGCGGGCCTGCTTGAGGTGACGTAGCTGATCCTCGCTGTAGAGCGCGCTGTCACCCAGGCTGGCGGGCCAGAGCAGGGCAACGATGCCCGTCAGCAGAGCTGCGCCGACGGTGCCGCTGGCAGCGGCAGCCGTAGACGTTGCCGAACCACCCAGCGCTAACCTGCCCAACGTAACGGGAACGGTATTCGCGCCGATCCGCTTGAGGGGCACCGCGCCGGAAGGGTCGGCACTGCGCCCGCCGAGCCACATGAGTTCGCCATACTGCTTGATCAGATCCGCCGGGACATAGCCGTTGGGGTTGGCGTAATCGATGATGCCGTTGGGGAGCTTGCAGCTCTTGGCAAACACGCATCCGGTTACCTCGGGTAGCGGTTTGTTATCCACCGTGGCCCAGCGCGCTTGTTCATAGGCAGCTTGCCGGGCGAGCATGGACTCATAGTCCCGCTGTCGAGTTTCGCGCTCGGCCAGTTCACTGGCGGTCATGTCCCTGTACGTGACGTGATGCCCATCGCCGGCGGGTGGGTTTCGGACCTGGGGGATGTCTTGTTTGCGTGTCACAGCGTTGTGAGTCTCGTCCGATAAAGGCAAGGACAGACGCTAACGCGGGAGCTCAAGAGAAGGTTGTAGGAGGTTTCCTGGAATGGCTGGTCCGTTTTCGCTAAATGCAGGACGGGACGGAGAGTGAAGGCCCTAAGTACCCACCACTGGGTTTATTGATTGACGGGCCTCGTCATCCTTCGGCCAGCACAACACGGCCAAACCTGGCGTTCTTATCTTGCGGTGTAATCGCCAACAACCGATCGAGGCGGATCTCCTGACGACCATCAGCACTCTGCACTTCAAGAAACTCTTCTCGCGTAGGAGAAGTGCGCGTGGTGATTGCACGGGCTGTCAGACGTTGGCCATCAGTCAGCTCGATGTCCAGCGCATAGCCGTATAGGCAGGCAATTTCCAGGTAATCATGCAGGTCGCAATTCAAGGGTTTGTAGGTATCCATTTCATGCCTCGCAACGGTACAGCCTGGGAGTGGGAGTCGCCCTGCCGGGCGACGGCTTCGACGGTTCGGACAGGAGGCATCCATGTAGCCTCCTGTCCGACCGCGAGGGGAGCGTGCAGCGCTCTGCTTGGATCAGAGCAATTGTTTCAACATAGTCGTCAGTTGGCTGTTTCGCGCCGCATCAAGCGGAAACACCGGTAGGCGCGGATCGCCGACCTCCAGCCCTAGGGTGCGCAAACCGGCCTTGATCGTGGCCGGTAAGCCGCCCTTGAGGATGAAGTCCAGCAGCGGCAACTGACGATAGAACAACGTCCGGGCCTGGTTCAGGTCGTTGGCGAGAACGGCTGCGTAGAGATCGAGGTTGAGCTGCGGGATCAGGTTCGGCGCCGCAGTGCACCAGCCCTTCGCGCCGGCCGCGAAGGCTTCCAGCGCCAGCGGATTGCAACCGTTGTAGAACGGCACCTGGCCCTCGCCCAGCAATTGCAGCTTGTGCATGCGCTGGATGTCGCCAGTGCTCTCCTTGACCATGGTGACGTTTTCCACCGCGTTGAAAATCCGCAGGATCAGTTCCACCGACATATCGATGCCGCTGGTGGCGGGGTTGTTGTAAAGCATGATGGGCAGGTCGATGCTGGCGCCGATGGCCTGGTAGTGCGCGAGGATTTCCGCCTCGCTCAGTTTCCAGTAAGAGGCTGGCAATACCATCACCGCATCGGCGCCTTTCGCTTGGGCAAAACGCGCGCGGCGGATCGCCTTGGCGGTGGTCAGGTCAGACACGCTGACCACGGTCGGCACCCTGCCGGCAACGCGAGCGATGCTGAATTCGCTGACCTGGTCCCACTCCGCGTCGCTCAAGTAGGCGCCTTCACCGGTACTGCCCAAGGGCGCGATGGCATGAACGCCACTGTCGATCAAACGGTCGATGGACTGGCCCAGCGCGTCCAGGTCGAGGCTCTGGCCGTCGGCGGAAAAGGGCGTGATGGTGTAACCGATGATGCCGTGGATGCTAGGGGTAGACATGGCTTGGCTCCTGGTGGGTTCAGTTCAGGCAATCGGCGTGCTGACGCAGGTTCTGCCGGGCGTAGTAGTTAAAGGCGGCTGCGTGACGCTTGGGGCGGGCGATCCAGTCGTGGGCTTCGCGCCCCAGGTGAGGCAGGATCGGTTTCACCTCGCCGGCGGCCATGGCCAACAATTGCAACTTTGCGGCGCGTTCGATCAGTTGGGCGATGTTGCAGGCTTCTTCCACGGTGGCACCGGTGGATAACTGGCCGTGGTGGGAAAGCAGGATGGCGCGCTTGTTGCCCAGGGCCCCGGCGATCAGTTCGCCTTCTTCATTGCCCACAGGCACGCCCGGCCAGCCCTCCAGGAACGCGCAGTCTTCGTACAGCGGACACAGGTCCATGTGAGAGATCTGCAAGGGCACTTCCAGCATCGACAGCGCGGCGACGTGGGTCGGGTGGGTGTGAATGATGCAATTCACATCCGGCCGGGCGCGGTACACCCAGGTGTGAAAACGGTTGGCCGGGTTAGGAATGCCGTGGCCCTCCAACACCTCAAGGTCTTCATTGATCAGCAGCAGGTTGCCGGCGGTGATTTCGTCAAACCCCAGGCCCAACTGCTGGGTGTAGTAAGTGCCGGGTTGCGGCCCGCGCGCGGTAATCTGCCCGGCCAGCCCTGAATCGTGACCGTTCTCGAACAGGATACGGCAGGTCAGGGCCAGCTTTTGTCGCACAGTCCACGTATTATCCGGCAGTGTTTTCTGCATCTGGTTGACTGCATGCTGGACCAATTGGTCCTTCGGCGTCGTCAGTGTCTTGCTCATCTCCGTTCTCCTGATTCGTTCATCGGGCGTTCTTGATCCGCGTCATGGAAGCTATGAAGCAAAGGTGCTAATGACACTAAATAGACTATATGACACAAAGTGTCATTTGCAATCGCAGATTGTCCGTTTCTCTGGAAATGTTGGTTACCTATGTCCATTCGCTTGAAATTGCTCAGGAAAAAACTCGGCATGACACTGGACGTCCTCGCCGATAAAACCGGGATGACCAAGAGCTACCTGTCCAAAGTGGAACGCGGGCTGAGCACGCCCTCCATCGCCACGGCACTCAAGCTCGCCAAGGCGCTGAACGTGAACGTCGAGGAATTGTTCTCCGAAGAAAACGTTTCCCTCGACAGCTACAGCCTGGTGCGCTGTGGAGACCGCCAATCGTTGGCGGCGAGCAGTGGCAGCTCCGAATACGCGGTACTGGCCCATCAGGTGTCCGAGCGCAGCCTGCTGCCCTTCATCCTCTATCCCGCGAGCGAATTCACGGCGCATCACGCGTTCAAGGAACACACGGGGGAGGAGTTCCTGTTCGTGCATGAGGGCCAGGTGGAAGTGGATTTCATGAACGAGCGCGTGTTGCTGAATCGCGGGGATGCGCTGCATTTCAATGCACAGAAGCCCCATCGGCTGCGTTCGGTGGGGGAGGTTCAGGCGCAGTTGTTGGTGGTGGTCCACAGCGATGAATCGGTGGGGAAGGGCGAGGACGTTTAGTGCGTCGCTCCGTCAAAATGGGTTGGATGTGCAAACGCCTGATGGCGAGTCGCTGGTGGAGTTCGCCAACGGAAAGCGCTACGACGTGGACCTGCGCGAGTACATTCGCCAGTTTCCGGTGCTCCAGCCCCTGGAGGATCTGTCTTTGTTCGGGGCCGCGCAGGTGGGCGAATGGGGGTTCGATGTGAGCTGGGGTAATGATCTGGAGCTGGCGGGTGTCACCTTGCATCGGTTGGCGCTGGAGCAGGCCGGTGAGGTGATGCCGACTCAGGCATTCAAAGGCTGGATGGCTGCCAACAAACTTTCGCTGACAACCGCCGCACAGGAATTGGGCTTTACCCATCGCACCATTACCGCCTACAGCAGCGGCACTTCGCTGATTCCCAAGCACGTGGCCCTGGCTTGCAAGGGCTGGGAGTTTGAATACAAACGCAAGAGAGTGGCAAAAGCTGCAAGCGCAAAGACCCAGCAGACGGGTTGCTGATCAGCAGCGTCTGCCGAGTGAGCTAACCTCAGCGGGCGACTAGACGATGGGAGTGGACAAATATCGCAGTGTGCTGCAACGACTCCCGTATATCCGGCTTGGCTATCCCATGCCTGTTCGCAAATTGTTCGACCGCCGCCGTATCAAAACGCGTGGTCTGGATAAAGTCCAAGGCCTCGGCGCTTGTATTCAAGAACCGCGCAACGGGAGGAATCCTCAGTAGCCACTTCAGCAATCGCAGCGGCATGTAATGCTTGGGGGACTTCAAGCCGATGGGTTGCGCCACCTCTGCCAGGAGTTCTCGCAAGTTGGGCGTCTGGGCGTCCAGCGCCAGCAATTCCTGGCCCGCCATGGCAGGATCAAAAGCACTGACCGCCACCAGCTCAACCAGGTAATCCACGGTGACCATCGGCAGCCAGTGCTCGGCGGTACCGGGCACTGCGGTCAGCTTTCTCTGTATCAGGTTGCGTATCAGCGCCACCAGCGGCTGACCGTCAAGGATATGCCCCGTGCGACTGTGGCCAGACACCGTCGCGGGATGGACCACGGTCATTTCCCCGCCCTTGGCGGACATGAGCGCCAGGGTCGCAAAATGCGCCTCCAGCTTGCTCGCCTCATAACTGCCGACACGCCGGTAGACCGCAGGCCAATCCGTCAGCTCCGGACAACGAAGATCAATGCCGATGCGTTGCAGATGTTCATGATTCTTCAGCATGTAGCCGCCGATCATCACCAACCGGTTCTGTTGCTCAGCCGCCAACAGCGCCACGCGCTTCGCCCCTTCCACATTCACCGCACGCGCCTGCCCCAATGAAAGCCCCCAAGCGAAGTGCGCGCCCAGATGGAACACGACTTTGACCCGCCTCAACACTTCCCGGTCTACAAGACTCAGCCCGAGGTTGTCCCGTTCCAGATCGCCGGCTACGGCAAATACCCGGGATGCGTCCCCGCCCAAATGAGCGACTTGCTCGCGCAGTGCCGCCAGTCGCTCAGGACGACGCATCAACACCCGTACCGTGTGACCTTTGGCACTCAGGTTCGCCACCAAATGTTGACCGATAAAGCCGGTACCCCCGGTGACAAAGCACTCCACGCTCATTTCCCTGCTCCTGTTGTAAGGTGAGGAGCCAAGCGTAAACTGTCGACCCAACTCTACAGTCAAGCGGTGTTTTCATGAAAATCGGCGAACTCGAAGCCCGCAGCGGCGCCAGCCGTCATACGCTGCGTTACTACGAGCAAATCGGCCTGATCTCACCGCAGCGGCGAACCAACAACTATCGCGATTACTCAGCACAAACCCTACAGGACCTGGACTTTATCCAGCGCGCGCAAAGCATGGGGTTCTCCCTGGGGGAAATAGGCGAGATCCTGAATGCGCAGCGCAACCAGCTGATCGACTGTGCTGACGGCGCCAGGTTGATTGAAAAGAAGATGGCGGAGATCAAACAGAAAATCGCCAACCTTCAAGGCATTTATCAGTATCTGGATCAGGAGCGTGCGAACCTTGAAGACAGTGCTGCCAGGCAGCTTGAGCTTCAGCAGATGAATAGCGCTGCCAACTGAACGTTGCGCTTCAGAAGGCCTGTAAATCATCGCTTATGCCCGTCGAAGAGAAGGCGGCGTCAGAATTGGCTGACGTCCGTGGCGCTATCAGCTCCTTCCTTCCACGCTCAGCCGACATCGCCTTGCGCCTTTGCCTACAACTACGCCAGAATCCGCCGGCTTGTGCGCCTTGGGCCGCGTCGGTAGTTTGATTCCTGTCACTGCTCATCAGTGATCGGGTTTAGCAGCTCGTGGTGAAACAGGTTGTGCAAAGCGTCATTCAGTCAGGACCCCGTCCTGCACTCAATGGTGGCTGTGCGCAGGGCGTCCCCGGACGCGCCGGTTTCTTGTTTCCCCGGTCTGCTAACCTGCGTCCAGCCGCCTCCCATCGTTTAGCAGCGAGCGGGTGATGGCTTCTATACAGGAAGCAAGAGAATGGCAAAAATTACTCCAAATCCGCCAGGGACAGACGAAGCCGCATCCCGCGTCCAGTCAGCCCGGGACAAAGAACTCGACGACGCAGCAACGCGAGCGTTGGATTTCTACCTCAAACCAAAGCCTCAGAAAGAAACGTCTGACAATCCCAATACTATTTTTCGCATCGCGGCTGATGTGGATTCTGAGTGTTTGCTTGCCAGCCTCAGTGAGAACCTGGCTTCGGCCAATGCCATGATTGATGATTTGGCGTCTGATCTGGATGGGTCGCGACGGCGTGTGGCGTTGGGGATTCAGCAGATGATTGAGCTGAGTGAGCTGATGGCGAATCGGGCGTTGGATATTGTTGAGGTGAGATAGCCGGCCGCATTCAGCAACAAGAAAAAAAGGTCTTGCTCAGCAAGACCTTTTCCAATCAATCCGTGTATTTGACGTTAGACGTGAGCTGCGCGCTCAAACACCTCATCAAAAAAAGGGGACGGATTTATTTACTATGCGGCGGGCACTAGCCCCAACGCACGCAAACCTATCGGCCCAGCGGATATCCGTTGGGCTGATGTCATTTTTGTGATGGAGCGCAAGCACGAGCATCGTCTACGGGCAGAGTATGCTTGGCTGCTTGAGCACAAGCAGCTGCATGTTCAGAACATTCCCGATGACTATCGCTTCATGGATCCTGAGCTAGCGGATGTGCTTGAAAGTGAAGTGACGTTCTACCTAACTCCGTAGGTTCGATTGAGGCGTCACTTCCTTACAGCTGAGCGTTGGCTGCTTGTCTCGTTCTTAGAGGGGGTGTTGAAACAGGCACGTTCTGCTTTCGTTAATTTTCAGTGGCGGGCGTGTAGGTGATCGTACGGATGCACAGCTTCTTTCGTCGTCCAGAGGACGGGGTGAGGTAATGGCTTTCATTCGTGGCGAAGCTGGTTTGACTTTGGAAGCGGCCGTAGTCAGGCACTCATCATAGTAGGTTGGTAAGCGTTTCAGAGACAGATTGGCATATCGGGCCGGGCATAATAATAGGATGTCGCCAAAGCGGTATTGCTTGAAGGCTTGAATCGTATAGAACTTTTCGTCATTAGCGATAGGCGATGTCTCCCACAGCTTTGAATCGAAGGTTGCGAATGGATAATCAGCTTTATCTACCAAATACGGTAGAGGGCGGCTGTCCCGAAGCCTCATTAGATTTCCAGCGGCGAACGCCCAAAGGTCGAGGACCGGTGGCAATAAGAAGGTGGTTAGGATAAATACCAATCCTAGTGCCCCGGTGGCTTTAAACAAGCGATTTGTCGTGGTTCCCTGTAGTGTATAAAAGGCCATAACCGGGAACATTGAAATTAACATGAAGGCCAAGCAATATCCGATAACCACCGTCGCCTCCAAGCCAGACTCGGCTCCTCGCCAAGCCCCAAGCGCGAGCTGTGCTGGAAAAACTCCTGTCATTGCAGTAAAGCCCAGGAAAACTCCAGCAGCCAAAACTTTTGCGGCGGCG
Source organism: Pseudomonas sp. SMN5 (assembly GCF_052041925.1). Lineage (NCBI taxonomy): Bacteria > Pseudomonadati > Pseudomonadota > Gammaproteobacteria > Pseudomonadales > Pseudomonadaceae > Pseudomonas > Pseudomonas sp. SMN5. Next base: position 121,587 of record NZ_JBKGGX010000006.1, on the reverse strand, counting down.
GCAAAAAAACGTCTCCGCGGCTTGATTGGTCCGAATCCAAGACTTACAAACCGAATTCTTTTGTCTTTGTTGCCCACAAGTACCCATGCTGCTAGCGCTGTTGATAAAGTGACGACTAATAAGAAAACTTTCCATGGTTCGAAGATGATGTCGAATGCAGAGGCCAACAGCATTCCTGCCAGCAGGGCGAAACCTAATAAAACAATGGGCACAAAACGCCTGGCCAGAATTATTTCGTTCTCGCGGTTGGATGTGACTATGCTCATGCAAAGTGAAAAGCTAAGCGAAGGGATGACTGTTAAAAGCAATATGATTAGTAGTCCAAACACTACGAAAATTAGCCAGACTAAAAGATTGGGTATGCTTCCGATGGATTCAAGTAGTAGTTCGGGGTGGCCGATAACCCACAAATATTTGCAAAGTAGGAGTATTGAAAATAGCGTGGCCGCAGGTACTAACCACCATTTGCCTTCATTTAGAACGTTAAGTGCATAATTTTTAAGTTTTGATTCACTGTCAGATACTGCTGTGGTCTCGGATGTGCTCATGCTTAATTCCTTTAATCATGATGTTTTATGGAGGTATATCGACTTAAGTGTTAGGTGTTATTCGCTCTTGCTCAACTTGATCGGTCATTGGATCTCTTTTAGATAATCCCGAAGCGCCACGAGCGGGGCCTTAAGCTCCTCCATCATTGGCGCAGCCCTGAAATCCTCTGCCAACCGTTGCAACTCCAGCCCCAGGACGGTCTCCTCGCCCCCAACTGCCTCCAGCGCCCGCCCCAAACACTGCTGTAGCGTCGCATGAATCCCAACCAAATCCCCCCGCCGCACCAACAACCCAAACACCTCCCGATCACAACCGCCCATCAACGGATCATCCCGCAAAATCGGACTATGCCCCTCCGTCTCATAAGCCAGCTTCAGCGAGTAAAGAGCGACCGTTTCCAGCAGCAATTCCATGGGGTGAAATCCTTTGTCAGCGGATGAGGAGGGGCGGTGGATCAACTGGGCGTCGCAAGGCGGAGCATTGGTTGGGGCTGTGACATTTTTGTGAGCGCTTTGCGCTCAAGCGGGAGCAAGCTCCCTCGCCACGGGTTCCTACTAGCCACAGATTCTTCCTTGCCAGAGGTTTGGTCGTTGTGGCCGCTTCGCGACCCAGCAGGGATAAATCCCCTCGCCACAAATGGATCGGGTGACTTTCCTGTAGACGAAAAAAAAGACCTTGAATTTCAAGGTCTTTCTTTAAGATGGTGCCCCGAGGGAGACTCGAACTCCCACTCCTTTCGAAAACGGATTTTGAATCCGCCGCGTCTACCAATTCCGCCATCAGGGCTCAATGGCGGCGAAGTATAGAGAGGTGACTACCGTTGGTCAATCACGTTTCATGGTCAATTTTTGATATTTCCGCTAGACTTTCCGGCCCTGCTAGACGAACCCCATCATGCGTGTTGCTGACTTTACCTTCGAACTCCCTGATTCGCTGATCGCTCGCCACCCCCTGGCGGAGCGTCGCGCCAGTCGACTGTTGACCCTGGACGGGGTCAGCGGTGCCATGGCTCACCGTCAATTCACTGATTTGCTGGAGCATTTGCGCCCGGGCGATTTGATGGTGTTCAACAATACCCGGGTGATTCCGGCGCGGTTGTTTGGCCAGAAAGCCTCCGGCGGCAAGCTGGAGATTCTGGTGGAGCGGGTGCTGGACAGTCATCGCGTGCTGGCCCATGTGCGCTCCAGCAAGTCGCCCAAGCCGGGTTCGTCGATCTTGATCGACGGCGGGGGCGAGGCGGTGATGGTGGCGCGGCATGATGCGTTGTTCGAGCTGGAGTTTGCCGAAGAGGTGTTGCCGCTGCTCGACCGTGTCGGGCACATGCCGCTGCCTCCTTATATAGATCGCCCGGACGAAGGTTCGGATCGCGAGCGCTATCAGACCGTGTACGCCGAGCGCCTGGGGGCGGTGGCGGCGCCGACGGCGGGGCTGCATTTCGATCAGCCGTTGCTGGAAGCGATTGCCGCCAAGGGCGTGGAGACCACGTTCGTGACGCTGCACGTCGGCGCCGGGACGTTCCAGCCGGTGCGGGTCGAGCGCATCGAGGACCACCACATGCACAGCGAATGGCTGGAAGTGAGCCAGGAAGTGGTCGACGCGGTGGCAGCCTGTCGCGCCCGCGGCGGTCGGGTGGTGGCGGTCGGGACCACCAGCGTGCGCTCCTTGGAAAGCGCTGCCCGTGACGGCGTACTCAAGCCGTTCAGTGGCGACACCGATATCTTCATCTACCCAGGCCGGCCGTTTCACGTGGTCGATGCCCTGGTCACTAACTTTCATTTGCCCGAATCCACGCTGTTGATGCTGGTTTCGGCGTTCGCCGGTTATCCCGAAGCCATGGCCGCCTACAAGGCCGCCGTCGAGCATGGATACCGCTTTTTCAGCTACGGTGATGCGATGTTCATCACCCGTAACCCCGCGCCACGCGGACCCGAGGAAACAGTATGAGTCGCACCTGTCGCATGTCCTTCGAGTTGCTCGCCACCGATGGCAAGGCTCGTCGCGGTCGTCTGACCTTCCCGCGCGGTACGGTGGAAACACCTGCGTTCATGCCGGTGGGCACCTACGGCACGGTCAAGGGCATGCTGCCACGGGACATCGAGGCCATCGGCGCGGAAATCATCCTGGGCAACACCTTCCACCTGTGGCTGCGTCCGGGCATGGAAGTGATCAAGGCCCACGGCGACCTGCACGATTTCATGCAGTGGAAAGGCCCGATTCTGACCGACTCCGGCGGCTTCCAGGTGTTCAGCCTGGGCGCCATGCGCAAGATCAAGGAGGAGGGTGTGACCTTCGCCTCGCCGGTGGACGGTTCCAAGGTGTTCATGGGTCCGGAAGAGTCGATGCAGGTGCAGCGCGACCTGGGCTCGGACATCGTGATGATTTTCGACGAATGCACGCCGTACCCGGCCGATGAAGACGTGGCGCGGGTGTCCATGGAGCTGTCGTTGCGCTGGGCCCAGCGTTCCAAGAACGCCCATGGCGACAACACCGCCGCGCTGTTCGGCATCGTCCAGGGCGGAATGCACCAGGACCTGCGCATGCGCTCGCTCGAAGGCCTGGACAAGATCGGTTTCGACGGCCTGGCGATTGGCGGCCTGTCGGTAGGCGAACCCAAGCATGAAATGATCAAGGTGCTGGATTACCTGCCGGGCCAGATGCCTGCTGACAAACCTCGTTACCTTATGGGCGTTGGCAAACCGGAAGATCTGGTTGAGGGTGTGCGCCGCGGGGTGGACATGTTCGATTGCGTGATGCCAACCCGTAATGCCCGCAATGGGCATCTGTTCATCGACGCGGGCGTGCTGAAGATCCGTAACGCGTTCCATCGCCATGATGATTCGCCGCTGGATCCGACCTGCGACTGCTACACGTGCAAGAACTTCTCCCGCGCTTATCTGCATCATTTGGACAAGTGCGGCGAAATGCTCGGTAGCATGTTGAATACGATCCACAATTTGCGTCATTACCAGGTACTTATGGCTGGTTTGCGCGAGGCTATTCAACAGGGTACATTGGCCGCCTTCGTCGAGGCCTTCTATGCCAAGCGCGGGTTGCCTGTACCGCCCTTGGACTGAGTTTTCCGATCCTAAGATTCAATACTTGCAACTGGAGTGCTAAATGAGCTTTTTTATCTCTAACGCCATGGCTGATGCCGCTGCCCCTGCAGCTGCGCCTATGGGTGGCGGTTTCGAGTGGATTTTCCTGGTCGGCTTCCTGGTCATCTTCTACCTGATGATCTGGCGTCCACAGGCCAAGCGCGCCAAAGAGCAGAAGAACCTGCTGAGCAACCTGCAGAAGGGCGACGAAGTGGTCACCACCGGCGGCATCGCTGGCAAGATCACCAAAGTGGCGGACGATTTCGTGGTTCTGGAAGTGTCCGACACTGTTGAAATGAAGTTCCAGAAGGGCGCTATCGCGGCCACGCTGCCAAAGGGCACGCTGAAAGCGATCTAAGGTTTTCAACTTCTCTTCAATCGACGGGGCGCGCAAGGCGCCCCGCGTCATAAGCGGGCGGCGTGATGCTGAACAAATACCCTCTGTGGAAATATGTACTGATCCTGGCGGTGCTGGCGATTGGTCTGATTTATTCCGCTCCCAATCTCTACCCGGATGACCCGGCCATCCAGGTCAGTGGCGCAAGCACTGCCTTGCAGGTCACCCAGGCGGATCTGGACCGTGCGAGCGCTGCGCTCAAGGCTTCGGGAATCGAAGTCAAAGCGGCGTCCATCGCCGAAAACGGCAAGGGCGGCCTGTTGCGCCTGGTCAAGGCTGAAGACCAGTTGCCGGCCAAGGACGTGGTGCGCAAGGCCATGGGCGACGATTACGTTGTAGCCCTGAACCTGGCCCAGACCACCCCGCAATGGCTGCGCAAATTCGGCGCGCACCCCATGAAGCTCGGCCTGGACTTGTCTGGTGGTGTGCACTTCCTGCTGGAAGTGGACATGGACAAAGCCCTCGACGCGCGCATGAAAGTCTACGAAGGCGACGTCAAGAGCCTGTTGCGTAAAGAGCGCGTGCGCTACCGCAGCCTGCCGGCCTTCAACGGTGCCATTCAGCTGGGCTTCAGCGATGAAGATACCCGCGAGCAGGCCCGTGCACTGATCCGCAAGACCTTCAACGATTTTGACATTGTACCGGCCGACCTCAATGGTCAGGCGGTGCTGCGTCTGGCGATGACCCCGGCCAAGCTGGCGGAAATCCGCGAATACTCCATCAAGCAGAACTTGACCACGGTCCGTAACCGCGTCAACGAGCTGGGTGTGGCCGAACCGATCGTGCAACGCCAGGGTGCCAACCGCATCGTGGTCGAACTGCCGGGCGTGCAGGACACTGCCGAAGCCAAGCGTATCCTCGGCAAGACCGCCAACCTGGAATTCCGCCTCGCGGCCGAGCCGGGTGCCTCCAAGGCGACGTCCGAAAGCTTCGAATTCCGTGAGGGCAATCGTCCGGCGGCGCAGATCGAGCGTGGCCTGATCATCACCGGTGACCAGGTCACCGACGCCCAGGCGAGCTTCGACGAGCACGGTCGTCCACAGGTGAACATCCACCTCGACGGCCACGGCGGCGAACTGATGAGCCGCGCCACGCGCAGCAACGTCGGTCGCAGCATGGCGGTGATCTTCATCGAGCAGAAGCCGACCACCACCTACACCAGGCAAGTGGTCAATGGTGTCGAGAAAGACGTTCCGGTGCAGACCTTCAAGGAAGAGAAGAAGATCATCAGCCTGGCGACCATCCAGTCGCCACTGGGCAGCCAGTTCCGCATCACCGGCCTGAACGGCCAGGGTGAATCCTCGGAGCTGGCCCTGTTGCTGCGTGCCGGTGGCCTGGCCGCGCCGATGTACTTCGCTGAAGAGCGCACCATCGGCCCGAGCCTGGGTGCCGACAACATCACCAAGGGTATCGACGCTTCGTTGTGGGGCATGCTGTTTGTGTCGCTGTTCATCATCGCCATCTACCGCTTCTTCGGCATCATCGCCACGGTCGCGCTGGCGGTGAACATGGTGATGCTGCTGGCGCTGATGTCGCTGCTGGGGGCTACACTGACCCTGCCGGGTATCGCCGGTATCGTGCTGACCATGGGTATGGCGGTGGACGCCAACGTGCTGATCTTCTCGCGGATCCGTGAAGAGATCGCCGCCGGCATGTCGATCCAACGGGCAATCAACGAAGGCTTCGGCCGGGCATTCACCGCGATCCTCGACGCCAACCTGACCACGTTGCTGGTCGGCGGGATTCTCTTCGCCATGGGCACCGGCCCGGTCAAGGGCTTCGCAGTGACCATGTCCCTCGGGATCTTTACCTCGATGTTCACGGCCATCATGGTGACCCGCGCAATGGTCAACCTGATCTTTGGCGGTCGTGACTTCAAGAAGTTGTGGATTTAAGGGGCTGCCATGTTACGTACAATCAACTTCATGGGCGTTCGCAACGTTGCGTTCGGCGTCACATTGTTTCTTACCGTACTGGCGTTGTTCAGTTGGGCCACCAAGGGCCTGAACTACGGCCTGGACTTCACCGGCGGTACGCTCATCGAGCTGACCTACGAGCGTCCGGCCGACGTCACCAAGGTGCGTGAGCAGCTGGCGACGTCCGGTTACCACGAAGCCATCGTGCAGAGCTTCGGTGCAACCACCGACCTGCTGGTGCGTATGCCTGGCGAAGATCCGCAACTGGGTCACCAGGTTGCCGAAGCCCTGCAGCAGGCCGGCGGCGACAACCCGGCGCAGGTCAAGCGCGTCGAGTTCGTCGGTCCGCAGGTCGGTGAAGAGCTGCGCGACCAGGGCGGCCTCGGCATGCTGATGGCGCTGGGCGGCATCCTGATCTACCTGGCTTTCCGCTTTCAGTGGAAGTTCGCGGTGGGTGCGATTGTCTCGCTGATCCACGACGTGATCGTGACCGTGGGCATCCTCTCGTTCTTCCAGATCACTTTCGACCTGACAGTGCTGGCGGCGGTGCTGGCGATCATCGGCTACTCGCTCAACGACACCATCGTGGTGTTCGACCGGGTCCGTGAGAACTTCCGGGTGCTGCGCAAGGCCTCGTTGATCGAGAACATCAACATCTCGACCACCCAGACCCTGCTGCGGACCATGGCAACGTCGATCTCCACCTTGCTGGCGATTGCCGCGCTGTTGTTCTTTGGTGGCGACAACCTGTTCGGTTTCTCCATCGCGCTGTTCGTCGGTGTGTTGGCGGGTACCTACTCGTCGATCTACATCGCCAACGTGGTGCTGATCTGGCTGAACCTGAGCACCGAGGACCTGATTCCTCCAGCGGCCACTGAGACTCAGGTGGACGACCGCCCATAAGGCTCGGCTTCCCGCCCGTCACCCCTTGAAAGGCGCGAGTTGAACTCGCGCCTTTTTTTATGCTCCAAGGCTGGGAGAAGCGCGGATTATTCCGCTTGTGATGGTCAGGAGGTTCAAGTGAACAAGTCGATGCTGGTTGGTGCGGTATTGGGTGCTGTCGGTGTAACTGCCGGTGGTGCGGTCGCGACCTACAGCTTGGTGAAAAGTGGTCCTGAGTATGCACAAGTGTTGGCCGTGGAGCCGGTCAAGACTCAGATCAAGACTCCACGTGAAGTGTGTAAGGATGTCACCGTGACCCGGCAGAAACCGGTTCAGGATCAACACCAGATCGCCGGCACCGTGATCGGCGCCCTGGCGGGTGGCCTGCTCGGTAACCAGGTCGGCGGCGGCACCGGCAAGAAAATCGCCACCGTGGCCGGTGCAGCAGGCGGCGGTTACGCCGGCAACAAGATTCAAGAAGGCATGCAGGAACGCGACACCTACACCACCACCCAGACTCGCTGCAACACCGTCAACGACATCAGCGACAAGGTGGTTGGCTACGACGTACGCTACATGCTCGACGGCAAAGAAGGCAAAGTCCGCATGGATCGCGATCCGGGCAACCAGATCCCGGTGAACAAGGAAGGCCAGCTGATCCTGTCGCAGGCGCAGCAGTGATTGGCCTGAGCCGGCTGTAACGAAAAGCACCCTACGGGCAATGCCGATCAGTTAAGCCCTCTTGCTTGACCTTCAGCCGCAAGAAAACAAAATCCGATGCCTATGCGGGCATCGGATTTTTTATGCTTCACGCTCGGCTTTGGAGTACCGCTCTAGAAGTGGTAGGCGCTTAACAGTCAATCAAACGTATATTTGCCTTCTAGCATGAATGCTGGCTCTCTCCAGTTTTTCCCTCTGACAATCCCAGAGCCGCTATATTTTATAAATCCAGCGTCACACATTTGTTTAACGATTCTTAATAGGCCCATATTATCCGAAACATGTGCCCATTTAGCTCGGCTATACAGGCCGTCTAGTTGGGGAAGAGAAATGCCTCGCTCATATTTTGTGACAAATAGAATCACTTCCTCAGGCTTTTCGTTAAGCACAATTTCCTCAATGACGCTCATTATTTTCTCCTCCTATTTTTTTTGTACTCTCTTTTATTGTCTGCTTCTATGGCGTCAGGTGTATAGAGTAATTCAAAAGCGTCTTTGAGTTTGTAATCTTCTAGGGTTGCCGCGTGAGCGTTATTCCAAGTGACACCTTCATCATTGGGGTCAACGCCATCCGCTACCCCTAGGTTTCTGAAGCGTTCAAGCTCTCTGAGTTCATGAGTATAGAAGCGTTTGTCGGTAGCTGTGATTGCTAGTTCACCTCTAAGAATTTTTTCAAGACGATCAACCATGATCACATTGGCATCCGCAACGGGGAAACGCCTAATATTCAATTTGACTAGGCTTATACCCGCTTTCGTCACGATAGCATTGGTCCAATCTAAATTCTGGATTGCGCCTCCAGCTTTAGCTGGATTAAAGAATCGACCACTGTACTTCCCTCTCGTGGTGGCCCCTTCATAAGGGCTGTTGAAAACAACGTAAATCGGTGGCAGGCCACTGTCGATTGGAAAGCAGTAAATACAATCCCTGAAGTCAGGTGGCTCGATAGCTGGTAATGGTACAGGTTGTGCGTGCAGCGGTAACAGATCAACTCCAGTGTATCTCGGTATTTCCACTGGTCTGGCAGGTGAGATTGTCGAACTGTTTTCCCAGTGGATAATGGGAAAACTGAGGGTGATGGGCGGTGTGTCGGTGGAGGTGAAGCTGTAGCTGTTGGTCTTCTGGTCAAACTCCAGCGCCCGAACTGGCACCGCTGGCGAAATGTTCCCACCCGTCGGTGTTGCAACGAGTGTGTATTGGTTGAGGTCACCATAAATCCGATAGGGAAGATCGACGGTTCCTTCGGCAGCGGCAATTTCATTCAGGTTAGACGGTGCATCTGGCAAGACTGTGCTACCAGATAGCTTGAGGACCGTTTGAGGAAAACGCTCGCCGTTACCCAGAGCAGGTGAATAGAACAACGCACCAATACCAATCGCCGTTGCACGACTCAGAAGTGCTTCTCCCAGCCCTGTTAATAACAGAATGCTTTTGCGGAGCGCGGCCTCGAAGGTCCAACCGTCTGCATTTTGGACAGTGGCAGTGCCCGCCACGGTTACCAACTGTGCAGATTGACCAAGGGGTAAATTGAAGCTGTAGACAGTTTCGCCTCTAGCCAAGGCATTCTGGATTGCAGCATCTATGGCTGGAGAAGCGTCCTCTAACGCAGACACAGCCTCGACAAGAATTCGTTTAACGTAGGCGGCTGTCAGAGATCTCAGGAAATTTTCGTAATAACCTAGGCGTTCATACTCGTGTTCTGCAGTGTCGACATATGCCGCGAACATCTCACCCATTTCAGTGCTGTCCAGCGACAGTGGGTCTACACCGAATAAGATGTCCGCTTCATACCAGCTCCTATTCATTTCAATTCGTTGTAGGAGCTCGACAATGATTGCTTTCTTTTTTAAGGTGCCTTCAAACTCATTGAATGGGTGGGTATCAATAGCCGAATTTATGCGTATATCAATTTCATTTCGCACTCCCGTCGTGCTATTCGAGAAGGCGCTTTCTATCTGATCTTGGACAGAATGCGCTATGGCTACCAACTTTGAATATGCGTCGTGCTCTCTGTCGATAGTTTCAATGCGGTGATCCACAGTAACTGGCGGATGAGTGCCGTCCCAATTCAGAGCAGCATCAAGATTTGAAAAGAAGCCGGTATGTATTTTGTTAAAGTTGGGCGGAATGTTTGGCAATTTCAACGGTGAAGGAGGGGAAATCGACTTTTGCATGCAGCATCCTTGCTGTAGTTTGAGTTTTTTATTGAAATAAGCACCTTAAGTTATGCCGTAGCAATGGCGCCTGAGCAATAATGAAATTTTTACTGCATGTGAAATGGTTGGAATTCAATACCAATTAATACCCATATATTTCTTGCATGGCTTGACTGGTTGGTATCAGGGCTTGCCTGCGATGGCGGTATTAATTGGAGTACATGTGGTGACTGACTCGCCGCTATCGTTGGCGAACCCCCACAAGGAATGAGGTCGTTGGTGGGGTGGAATGACAGGCACAAAAAAAGCACCCCGAAGGGTGCTCTTTTCTGCAGCCAGTCGCTTAGCGTTTCAGCGAAGCCGGCAGGTGTGGCTGGATGGCGGTCAACACGGCCTTGAAGCACTTGGTGTTGCCGGCGACGATGTGACCTTTTTCAAGGAAGTCATGGCCGCCAGTGAAGTCGCTCACCAAGCCGCCGGCTTCCTGGATCAGCAGGGCGCCTGCCGCCATGTCCCACTCGGACAGGCCCGATTCCCAGAACGCATCGAAACGACCCGCCGCCACATAAGCCAGGTCCAGGCTGGCAGCGCCGGCGCGGCGGATGCCGGCGGTCTGGCCGACCAGGGCGCGGAACATGCCCAGGTAGTTATCCAGGTTGTCCATCTGGTCGTCACGGAACGGGAAGCCGGTACCCAGCAGGGCGCCGTCCAGGCTGGTGCGGCCACTGACGCGCAGGCGACGGCCGTTCAGTTGGGCGCCACGGCCACGGCTGGCGGTGAATTCTTCCTGGCGAACCGGGTCCAGCACGACGGCGTGTTCCAGGCGACCACGGTATTTGCAGGCGATGCTGACCGCGAAGTGAGGGATGCCGCGCAGGAAGTTGGTGGTGCCGTCCAGCGGATCGATGATCCACAGGTACTCTTCGCCTTCGATGCCTGTACCGGCATGCATGCCGGTCTCTTCACCGAGGATGGAGTGGTTCGGGTAAGCCTTGCGCAGGGCGTCGACGATTTTCTGTTCGGCGGCGCGATCGACCTCGGACACGTAGTCCTTGGCATCTTTTTCATCGACCTTGATGGTATCCAGGCGCTCGATGGAGCGGAAGATCAGTTCACTGGCGCTGCGGGCGGCGCGCAGCGCGATATTCAGCATGGGCTGCATGGATGTGTCACCTAAGGTTGTTAAAGAAAGCCGCGCATTCTATCAGAAAGTTTTCTCAGGTGAAGGTTGCTGTTCGCTTTCATAGCTTAACGGTAGGTGCTTATGTAAGATTTGCTCCCTTTATCGTGTTCGAGAGCGCCTCCCTTGTTGCAGAACATTCGTGTCGTCCTGGTCAATACCAGCCATCCGGGTAACATCGGCGGAGCTGCGCGGGCCATGAAGAACATGGGCCTGTCGCGCCTGGTGCTGGTCGAGCCGCGGCTGTTTCCCCATCACGAAGCCGATGCCCGGGCGTCCGGTGCCGATGATGTCCTGACGGGCGCGCAAGTGGTCGCCACCCTGGAAGACGCCTTGGTCGGGTGCAATCTGGTGCTCGGCACCAGTGCCCGTGACCGACGCATCCCCTGGCCGCTGCTCGACCCCCGTGAGTGCGGGACCAGGGTCGTCGAGGAAGCGGGGCAGGGCGGCGAGATCGCCTTGGTGTTCGGTCGTGAAGACTCCGGCCTGACCAACGAAGAGCTGCAGCGATGTCACTTTCACGTGCATATCCCTTCCGACCCGACGTTCAGTTCCCTGAACCTCGCGGCGGCGGTGCAGGTATTGGGTTATGAAGTGCGCATGGCCTGGCTGGCAGCTGAAGGCCAGCCAAGCAAGGTCGAGAAAACCGAGGTGACGTCGCCGCGCAGTGAGACACTGGCGACCATGGATGAGCTGGAACGATACTTTGAACACCTGGAACAGACCCTGGTGGACATCGAGTTCCTCGACCCGGAGAAACCGCGACACTTGATGGCGCGCCTGCGTCGGTTGTACGGACGAAGCTCGGTCAGCCGGGCGGAAATGAATATATTGCGCGGCATCCTCACGGAAACCCAGAAAGCGGCCCGTGGCGAGCTGATTAAGCGGAAGAAATAAAATGTTCGAACGTTTGCGTGAAGATATCCAGAGCGTTTTCCATCGTGACCCAGCGGCGCGCAATGCCTTTGAAGTGCTGACCTGCTACCCGGGGATGCACGCCATCTGGATCCACCGGCTGTCCGGCGCGTTGTGGAACCTGGGCTGGAAGTGGCTGGCGCGGCTGGTCTCCAACTTCGGACGCTGGCTGACCGGGATCGAGATCCATCCTGGGGCCAAGGTCGGTCGCCGGTTCTTCATCGACCATGGCATGGGCATCGTCATCGGTGAAACCGCCGAGATCGGCGACGACGTGACGCTGTACCAGGGCGTGACCCTCGGCGGTACCAGCTGGAACAAGGGCAAGCGCCACCCGACGCTGGAGGACGGTGTGGTGGTAGGGGCCGGCGCCAAGGTGCTCGGGCCGTTCACCGTGGGCGCTGGGGCGAAAGTCGGTTCCAACGCCGTGGTGACCAAGGCTGTGCCGCCAGGGGCGACCGTGGTCGGTATTCCGGGGCGGATCATCGTCAAGTCCGATGATGAGCAGGACGCCCGCCGCAAGGCCATGGCCGAGAAGATCGGCTTCGATGCCTACGGTGTCGGCGAAGACATGCCCGACCCGGTGGCTCGCGCCATCAATCAACTGCTCGATCACCTGCAGGCCGTCGATGGGCGCCTGGAGGGGATGTGTGGCGCCCTGAAAGACCTGGGCAGTAATTACTGTGCCAAGGACCTGCCGGAGCTGCGCGAGGAAGATTTCGCGTGTGTGAAGGACAAGGATGAAACCCAGGCCAGCTGAAACCTGGCTGGCCTCATCGCGAGCCGGCTCGCTCCCACATTGAATCGTGGCGTTTATGCGATCCCTGTGGGGGCGATGTTCGCGATGAACGATCACGCGGTATCGCTGGTCCCCGGCGATCACCCTTTGCTATCATGCGCCCGCTCTTTCGCGGGTAAACCTGAGTAACCCACTAGGTCTTATACTTGACTTAAATACTCGGGAATTGCATACTCGCCCCCATTCCGAACTCCGTGGTAATTGTCCATGCGACTGACTACAAAAGGCCGATACGCCGTGACCGCGATGCTGGATCTGGCATTGCACGCGCAGCACGGGCCGGTGTCCCTGGCCGATATCTCCGAGCGCCAGGGCATTTCCCTGTCTTATCTGGAGCAGCTGTTCGCCAAGCTGCGCCGCAGCAACCTGGTTTCCAGCGTCCGCGGTCCCGGCGGCGGTTATCAGCTGTCCCGTGACATGCAGGGCATCCAGGTCGCCCAGGTGATCGATGCGGTAAACGAATCGGTCGATGCGACCAAATGCCAGGGCCTTGGCGACTGCCATGGCGGTGATACTTGCCTGACCCACCACTTGTGGTGCGACCTGAGCTTGCAGATCCACGAATTTCTGAGCGGTATCAGCTTGGCTGACCTTGTCACCCGCCGTGAGGTGCAAGAAGTAGCCCAGCGTCAGGACCAGCGCCGTTGCAATGGCAAGGCGCCGCACCTGGACAAGATTGAAGCGTCCGCCGTCGAATGACCGCCACAGAGCAAGCGGAACGCCAGCCAGCCTGATTTAGGAGAGAGTCCATGAAATTGCCGATTTACCTTGATTACTCTGCGACCACCCCGGTTGATCCGCGTGTTGCGCAAAAAATGAGTGAATGCCTGCTGGTCGACGGAAACTTCGGTAATCCGGCGTCCCGCTCCCACGTGTTCGGCTGGAAAGCCGAAGAGTCGGTCGAGAATGCCCGTCGCCAAGTGGCTGACCTGGTCAACGCCGACCCGCGGGAAATCGTCTGGACCTCCGGTGCCACCGAGTCCGACAACCTGGCCATCAAGGGTGTCGCGCATTTCTACCACACCAAGGGCAAGCACCTGATCACCTCCAAGATCGAGCACAAGGCGGTCCTGGATACCACGCGCCAACTGGAGCGTGAAGGCTTCGAAGTCACCTACATCGAGCCCGGTGAAGACGGCCTGATCACCCCGGCCATGGTTGAAGCCGCGTTGCGCGACGACACCATCCTGGTTTCGATCATGCACGTGAACAACGAAATCGGCACCGTCAACGACATCGAAGCCATCGGCGAACTGACCCGCTCCAGGGGCGTGCTGTTCCACGTCGATGCGGCCCAGTCCACCGGCAAGGTCGACATCGACCTGTCCAAGCTCAAAGTCGACCTGATGTCGTTCTCCGCCCACAAGACTTACGGCCCTAAAGGCATCGGCGCGCTGTACGTGAGCCGCAAGCCGCGTGTTCGCCTCGAAGCGACCATGCATGGCGGCGGTCACGAGCGCGGCATGCGTTCCGGCACCCTGGCGACCCACCAGATCGTCGGCATGGGCGAAGCGTTCCGTGTTGCCAAGGAAGACATGGCCGCCGAGAACGTGCGCATCAAGGCCTTGAGCGACCGTTTCTTCAAGCAGGTCGAGCACCTGGAAGAGCTCTACGTCAACGGCAGCATGACCGCCCGCGTCCCGCACAACCTGAACCTGAGCTTCAACTACGTTGAAGGTGAGTCGCTGATCATGGCGCTCAAGGATCTGGCCGTGTCGTCCGGTTCGGCATGCACCTCGGCATCGCTTGAGCCTTCGTATGTACTGCGCGCCCTGGGCCGCAACGACGAACTGGCCCATAGCTCGATCCGCTTCACCTTCGGCCGCTTCACTACCGAAGAAGAAATCGATTACGCCGCGCAGAAAGTCTGCGAGGCTGTGACCAAGCTGCGCGCTCTGTCGCCGCTCTGGGACATGTACAAAGACGGCGTCGACATCTCGAAGATCGAGTGGGCGGCGCACTGAAGAAGTCGCCACCAGAGCGACTCACTGATGAGGATTGAAGCAAATGGCATATAGCGAAAAGGTCATCGACCACTACGAGAACCCGCGTAACGTCGGCAAGATGGACGCGCAGGATCCTGATGTCGGCACCGGCATGGTCGGCGCCCCGGCGTGCGGCGACGTGATGCGCCTGCAGATCAAGGTCAACGAGCAAGGCATCATCGAAGATGCCAAGTTCAAGACCTACGGCTGCGGCTCGGCCATCGCGTCCAGCTCCCTGGCCACCGAGTGGATGAAGGGCAAGACCCTTGATGAAGCTGAAACCATCAAGAACACTCAGCTGGCCGAAGAACTGGCCCTGCCGCCAGTGAAGATCCACTGCTCGGTACTCGCCGAAGACGCCATCAAGGCCGCCGTCCGCGATTACAAGCAGAAGAAAGGCTTGATCTGATCCGCGCACCGGTAAGGAGTTTTCATGGCTATCCAGATGACAGAAGCGGCAGCTAGACATGTGCAGCGTTCCCTCGCGGGACGCGGCAAGGGCGAGGGTATCCGCCTGGGTGTTCGCACCACGGGCTGCTCTGGCCTTGCCTACGTGCTGGAGTTCGTCGACGAAGTCGGCGAAGACGATCAGGTGTTCGAGAGTCACGGTCAGAAAGTGATCATCGACCCGAAGAGCCTGACGTACCTGGACGGCACCGAGCTGGATTTCGTCAAGGAAGGGTTGAACGAAGGCTTCAAGTTCAACAACCCCAACGTGCGCGGTGAATGTGGCTGCGGCGAAAGCTTCAACATCTGAGGCAGCTCGTGGGTACTCCTTGTCATTTTGCGTTATTCCAGTTGCAGCCTGCTTTCCAGCTGGATCTCGATCAGTTGTCTGCGCGTTACCTGGAACTGGCCCGTGGTGTTCATCCGGACCGCTTCGCCGACGCCTCCGAGGCCGAGCAGCGGCGGGCGCTGGAGCAGTCGGCGAACCTCAACGAGGCCTACCAGACGCTCAAGCACCCGGCCAAGCGCGCGCGATATCTGCTCGCCATCAGCGGCCACGAGTTGCCGCTGGAAGTCACTGTTCACGATCCCGAGTTTCTTTTGCAGCAGATGCAATGGCGCGAAGAACTCGAAGACCTGCAGGACAGTGCCGACTTGAGCGGTGTCGCCGCGTTCAAGCGCCGCTTGAAGGACGCCCAGCAAACCCTGAACGAAAGCTTCGCAGCCTGCTGGAACGATGCCGCGCAGCGCGAACAGGCTGAACGCCTGATGCGGCGCATGCAGTTCCTCGACAAGCTCACCTACGAAGTGCGCCAGCTCGAAGAGCGCCTCGACGATTAACCCAGTGCCGCTCCGGTCGCACGCCTGATTACAGATAAGTCCTGATTACGATGGCCCTACTGCAGATCGCCGAACCCGGCCAAAGTCCACAACCCCACCAGCGTCGCCTGGCAGTGGGAATCGACTTGGGTACCACCAATTCCCTGGTCGCTGCCTTGCGCAGCGGCCTTTGCGAACCGCTCGCCGACGAGCAGGGGCGAGTGATCCTGCCGTCTGCCGTGCGTTACCACGCCGACCGCGTCGAAGTCGGCGAGTCGGCCAAGCTGGCTGCCGCGACCGATCCGTTGAACACCATTGTTTCGGTCAAGCGCTTGATGGGTCGTGGTCTGTCCGACGTCAAGCAATTGGGCGATCAACTGCCGTACCGCTTCGTCGGTGGCGAATCCCACATGCCGTTCATCGAGACCGTGCAGGGCCCGAAAAGCCCGGTGGAAGTCTCCGCCGACATCCTCAAGGTCCTGCGCCAGCGCGCCGAAGCGGCGTTGGGTGGTGAGCTGGTGGGTGCGGTCATCACCGTCCCGGCCTATTTCGACGACGCCCAGCGCCAGGCCACCAAGGATGCGGCCAAGCTGGCCGGCCTGAATGTACTGCGTCTGCTCAACGAGCCGACTGCTGCAGCGGTGGCCTACGGTCTGGACCAGCACGCCGAAGGCCTGGTCGCCATCTATGACCTGGGCGGCGGCACCTTCGATATTTCTATCCTGCGCCTGACCGGCGGTGTATTCGAAGTTCTGGCCACCGGCGGCGACAGCGCCTTGGGCGGCGATGACTTCGACCACGCCATTGCCGGCTGGATCATCGAGCATGCAGGCCTGTCCGCTGACCTCGATCCAGGTGCGCAACGCCATCTGTTGCAAACCGCCTGCGCCGCGAAAGAAGCTCTGACCGATGCGGCGAGTGTCGAGGTGGTCTACGGCGAGTGGAAAGCCTCCCTGAATCGCGAAGTCTTCGACGCGCTGATCGAGCCGATGGTCGCCCGTAGCCTCAAGGCCTGCCGCCGCGCCGTGCGGGATTCCGGCGTGGAGCTGGAAGACGTCAAGGCAGTGGTCATGGTAGGTGGTTCGACCCGCGTGCCTCGGGTTCGCGAAGCCGTGGCCCAGGCTTTTGGCCGCCAGCCGTTGACCGAAATCGACCCGGACCAAGTGGTCGCCATCGGTGCCGCGATCCAGGCCGACACCCTGGCCGGCAACAAGCGCGACGGTGGCGAACTGTTACTGCTCGACGTGATTCCTTTGTCCCTGGGCCTGGAAACCATGGGTGGCCTGATGGAGAAGGTGATTCCGCGCAACACCACCATCCCCGTCGCCCGCGCCCAGGACTTCACCACCTATAAAGACGGCCAGTCGGCCATGATGATCCACGTGCTGCAAGGCGAGCGTGAACTGATCAGCGACTGCCGTTCCCTGGCGCGTTTCGAATTGCGCGGTATCCCGGCGATGGTGGCCGGTGCGGCGAAGATCCGAGTGACCTTTCAGGTCGACGCCGATGGTTTGCTCAATGTTTCCGCCCGCGAACTGGCGTCCGGCGTCGAGGCGAGCATCCAGGTCAAGCCGTCCTACGGCCTGACCGACGGCGAAATCGCCCGGATGCTCAAGGATTCCTTCCAGTATGCCGGCGACGACAAGGTAGCCCGCGTGTTGCGCGAGCAGCAAGTCGACGCCCAGCGCCTGATCGAAGCCGTGCAGGGCGCCCTGGAGGCCGACGGCGACCGTCTGCTCGACGCCGAAGAGCGCATGGTCATCGAATTGCAGATGCAGGAATTGTCCGAACTGATCAAAGGCACCGATGGCTATGCCATCGAGCAGCAGACCAAGCGTCTGTCGAGCGTCACCGATGCCTTTGCCGCCCGCCGCCTGGATTCAACGGTCAAAGCCGCCCTGGCGGGGCGTAACCTGAATGAAATCGAGGAGTAATTGATGCCGCAGGTGATTTTTTTGCCCCACGAGAAGTTCTGCCCCGAGGGCATGGTGGTGGAGGCTGAGCCTGGGATATCCATCCTTGATCTGGCCCATGAACACGATATTGAAATGGAAAGCGCCTGTGGCGGTGTCTGCGCCTGCACGACCTGCCATTGCATCATTCGTGAAGGCTTCGATTCGCTGGAAGAAGCGGACGAACTGGAGGAAGATTTCCTCGATCGCGCCTGGGGTCTTGAGGCGCAATCGCGCCTGGGTTGCCAGGCCATCGTCGGTACGGAAGACCTGACCGTCGAGATCCCGAAATATTCGCTTAACCATGCGGCCGAGGCGCCGCATTGATTCAAGGAGCCGTCATGGGCCTGAAATGGGTTGATGTACAAGAGATCGCTATTTTGTTGGCCGAGCGTCACCCGGATACAGATCCCTATTCGGTGAACTTTGTCGCGTTGCGTGACATGGTCATGGCGCTGCCAGAGTTCGAAGATGAGCGCGATCGCGGCGGTGAAAAGGTCCTTGAAGCCATCCAGACGGCCTGGAAAGACGAGCAGGACTGAAGCCTCCCTTACGCAGTTAGGCAATACCCAGGAACCCGCGTATAATTCGCGGGTTTAATTTTTCACACATTACCGATTCTGGAGCTACACCATGGCTGTTCAACGTACTTTCTCCATCATCAAGCCTGACGCCGTTGCTAAAAACGTGATCGGCAAGATCGTTTCCCGCTTCGAAGACGCTGGCCTGCGCGTTGTAGCTTCGAAAATGAAGCAACTGTCCAAGGCCGAAGCCGAAGGCTTCTACGCTGAGCACAGCGAGCGCGGTTTCTTCGGTGAGCTGGTTGCGTTCATGACTTCCGGTCCGGTTGTCGTTCAGGTGCTGGAAGGCGAAAACGCCATCGCTCGCAACCGTGAGCTGATGGGCGCCACCAACCCTAAAGAAGCGGCTGCCGGCACCATCCGCGCCGACTTCGCCGAGTCCATCGACGCCAACGCCGTCCACGGTTCGGACTCCGAAGCCGCTGCTGCTCGCGAAATCGCTTACTTCTTCGCAGCTACTGAAGTAACCACTCGCTAAGCATTGGCTTGAGAGTGAAGGTGAATCCATGACGACATCGACTGTTAAAACCAACCTGCTGGGGCTGACCCAGAAGGAAATGGAAAAATTCTTCGACTCAATCGGGGAGAAGCGTTTCCGTGCCGGCCAGGTGATGAAATGGATTCACCACTTTGGCGTCGACGATTTCGACGCCATGACGAATGTCGGCAAGGCCTTGCGTGAAAAGCTCAAGGCGGTTGCCGAGATTCGCGGCCCCGAAGTGGTCAGCCAGGACATTTCCAGCGACGGCACCCGCAAGTGGGTGGTGCGCGTGGCGTCCGGCAGCTGCGTCGAGACTGTGTATATTCCCCAGGGCAAGCGCGGCACCTTGTGCGTTTCGTCCCAGGCAGGCTGTGCCCTGGATTGCAGTTTCTGCTCCACCGGCAAGCAAGGCTTCAACAGCAACCTCACTGCCGCCGAAGTGATCGGCCAGGTGTGGATTGCCAACAAATCCTTTGGCAGCGTCCCGGCGACCGTCGACCGTGCCATCACCAACGTGGTGATGATGGGCATGGGTGAGCCGCTGCTGAATTTCGACAACGTCGTATCCGCCATGCACCTGATGATGGATGACCTGGGCTATGGCATTTCCAAGCGCCGGGTGACCCTGTCCACGTCGGGCGTGGTGCCGATGATCGATGAGCTGGCCAAGCACATCGACGTCTCCCTGGCGTTGTCGCTGCACGCACCCAATGACGCATTGCGTAATCAATTGGTGCCGATCAACAAGAAGTACCCACTGAAGATGCTGCTGGAGTCGTGCCAGCGCTACATGTCGGCCCTGGGCGAGAAGCGCGTACTGACCATCGAGTACACCCTGCTCAAGGATGTGAACGACAAGGTCGAGCATGCGGTCGAGATGATCGAGCTGCTCAAGGACATCCCGTGCAAGATCAACCTGATCCCGTTCAACCCGTTCCCGCATTCGGGCTATGAGCGTCCGAGCAACAACGCGATCCGGCGCTTCCAGGATCAGCTTCACCACGCTGGCTTCAATGTCACCGTGCGCACCACCCGTGGCGAAGACATCGATGCCGCGTGTGGCCAGTTGGTAGGGCAGGTGCTGGATCGCACCCGTCGCAGTGAGCGCTACATTGCCGTGCGCGAGCTGAACGCCGCCGACGATGTCGTGAACGCGGCGAACCGTCACTAAGAGAGGATCTCTATGTCCCTGCGCTTCGCGCTCGTTTTGCTGTTGTCCGGTCTTTGCACCGGTTGTGTTCTGTCGGGTGACTACAATCCGATGAAAACCAGCAAGGGACGCGATGAAGCACGTGTGGCTTATGTGCAGTTGGGCATCGGCTATTTGCAACAGGGTATGACCGAGCGGGCCAAGGTGCCGCTCAAGAAGGCCCTGGAGCTGGACGATTCCGACGCCGATGCCAACGCAGCCCTGGCCCTGGTGTTTCAGGCCGAGCTGGAGCCGGAACTGGCCGACCAGCATTTTCGCAAGGCGTTGTCGGCTCGTGCGCAGGATGCTCGGATCCTGAACAACTACGGCAGTTTTCTTTACGAGCAGAAGCGTTACAAGGAAGCTTACGAGCGCTTCGAACAGGCCGCCGCCGACACGCTTTATCCGGAGCGCTCGCGGGTTTTCGAGAACCTGGGCATGACCGCCGCGCAACTCGGCCAGCGTGACCTGGCCCGCCAGCAGTTGGAAAAGGCCCTGCGGCTCAACCGCCAGCAGCCGCGGGCATTGCTGGAAATGGCTGAGTTGTCTTACGAAGACAGGCATTATGTGCCCGCGCGCGACTACTACGAGCGGTTTAGCCTGCTCAGCGAGCAAAATGCACGTAGTCTATTGCTCGGTGTCCGGCTGGCCCGTGTATTTGAAGACCGTGACAAAGCCGCAAGCTATGGCCTGCAACTAAAAAGACTCTATCCCGGTACGCCGGAATATCAGCAATACCTGTCGGAGCAATGATGAAAGCGGCGCATCCCGAAGTTGTAGCAGCCTCTCGCGTAAACCCAGGTGAGACCCTGCGTCAGGCCCGTGAAAGCAATGGTTGGTCGCTGGCCCAGGTGGCCGTCAAGCTCAATCTCACGGTGACTTCCCTGAGCAATCTGGAAGCGGGCGCGTTCGACAAGCTGCCGGGGCATACCTTTGCCCGCGGCTACATCCGCGCCTACGCCAAGCTGCTCGATATGGACCAGACGGTCCTGGTCCAGCAATTCGACCAATACACCGGTTCCGATGCCCAGGGCAGCAGCGTGCACAGCCTGGGTCGCATCGAAGAGCCGGTTCGCGTTTCCCACACTATTCTGCGACTGGTCAGCCTGTTGTTGCTGATCGGCGTGATTGGCGGCGGTTTCGTCTGGTGGCAGGATCAAACCGCCCTGCGCACCAAGGAACCAGTGGCCCTGGCCCCTGAGCATGTGGAAGTGGAGGGCGCCGACGGTACCACTCGGATCCATCCGCTGGACGAGCCGGAAGACCAGGCCGTGCTGGAAGGCCAGGCCGAAGGCGAAACCGCGCTCGCGCTGCCGCAGGGGCAGGAAGGTGCCGAAGCCGGTACCGAGCCAGGCGTGCCCGCCGCCCCTGTCGCGCCTGCCGCTGCTCCAACCACACCGACCGCTCCGGCGCCGGCCACCAGCACACCGGTGGTCCCGGCGCCGGCCGCTCCTGCCACCCATGCGCCGACCGCAGCGGCTCCGGCTGCTCCAGCTGCCGCGCCGGCTGCACCAGTGGCTCCCGTGACGCCCGCAGCACCCGCCGCCGGTGAAGGCCAGGTACAGATTCAGTTCACTGCCGATTGCTGGACGCAAATCACCGACGGCAATGGCAAAGTCTTGTTCAGCGGCCTCAAGCGCAAGGGCGACAGCACCTCCGTCAACGGCAAGCCACCGTTTGCCGTGCGCCTGGGCTATGCCCGTGGCGCGCAGGTCAGCTACAACGGCCAGCCGGTCGATGTGGCTCCGTTCACCAGTGGCGAGACTGCTCGCCTGAAGTTGGGTCAATAAGTCATGCACGGCGAATCTCCAATCAAACGTCGCAAATCGCGCAAGATCTGGGTCGGTAACGTGCCCGTGGGCGGCGATGCGCCTATCGCTGTGCAGAGCATGACCAACAGCGACACCAACGATGTGGCCGCCACCGTGGCCCAGATCAATCGCCTGGAAGCCGCCGGTGTCGACATCGTGCGGGTCTCGGTGCCGGACATGGACGCCGCCGAGGCGTTCGGCAAGATCAAGCAGTTGGTCAAGGTGCCGCTGGTAGCCGACATTCATTTCGACTACCGCATCGCCCTGCGCGTGGCCGAGCTGGGTGTGGACTGCCTGCGCATCAACCCGGGCAACATCGGTCGCGAAGACCGTGTGCGTGCGGTGGTGGATGCCGCCCGCGACCGTGGTATTCCGATCCGCATCGGCGTGAACGCCGGATCCCTGGAAAAAGACCTGCAAAAGAAATATGGCGAACCGACCCCGGCGGCGCTGGTAGAGTCGGCGCTGCGCCATGTCGAGCACCTCGAACGCCTGAATTTCCAGGACTTCAAGGTGAGCGTGAAGGCCTCCGACGTGTTCATGGCTGTCGAGGCCTACCGGCTGCTGGCCAAGGAAATCGTCCAGCCGCTGCACCTGGGCATCACCGAAGCCGGTGGGTTGCGCTCGGGTACGGTGAAATCCGCCGTTGGCCTCGGTATGCTGCTCGCCGAAGGGATTGGCGATACCATTCGCATCTCGTTGGCGGCGGATCCGGTCGAGGAAGTGAAAGTCGGCTATGACATTCTCAAGTCCCTGCACCTGCGTTCCCGTGGGATCAACTTCATCGCCTGCCCGAGCTGCTCGCGGCAGAACTTCGATGTGGTCAAGACCATGAACGAGCTGGAAGGGCGTCTCGAAGACCTGCTGGTGCCGCTGGATGTCGCGGTGATCGGTTGCGTGGTCAACGGGCCGGGCGAAGCCAAGGAGGCCCATATCGGCCTGACGGGCGGCACGCCGAACCTGATTTACATCGACGGCAAGCCGTCGCAGAAACTGACGAATGACAATCTGGTGGATGAGCTGGAACGGCTGATCCGCGAGAAAGCGGCCGAAAAGGTCGAAGCCGACGCAGCGCTCATCGCCCGCGGCTGATCGAACGAATTAAGGAATTTTTGTGAGCAAGTCTCTGCAAGCCATTCGTGGCATGAACGACATCCTGCCCGAACAGACGCCGCTGTGGCGCTATTTCGAAGGCACCGTGGCGCGTTTGCTGGATAACTACGGTTACCGACAAATCCGCATGCCGATCGTCGAGTTCACCGAGCTG
Source organism: Pseudomonas sp. SMN5 (assembly GCF_052041925.1). Classification (NCBI taxonomy): domain Bacteria; kingdom Pseudomonadati; phylum Pseudomonadota; class Gammaproteobacteria; order Pseudomonadales; family Pseudomonadaceae; genus Pseudomonas; species Pseudomonas sp. SMN5. The sequence goes on along the minus strand of NZ_JBKGGX010000006.1, from coordinate 98,447 downwards.
TTCAAACGCTCCATCGGTGAAGTGACCGACATCGTTGAAAAAGAGATGTACACCTTCGACGACCGCAACGGCGATTCCCTGACCCTGCGCCCCGAAGGCACGGCGGCGTGCGTGCGTGCGGTGCTGGAGCACGGCATCACTGGTGGTGGTCAGGTGCAGAAACTCTGGTACATCGGCCCGATGTTCCGCCACGAACGTCCGCAGAAAGGTCGTTATCGACAGTTCCACCAGATCGGCCTGGAGGTGTTCAACCTCGACGGCCCGGACATCGACGCCGAGCTGATCGTCATGACCTGGCGCCTGTGGGGCGAGCTGGGCCTTCGTGACGCGGTCAAGCTTGAACTCAACAGCCTGGGCACCAGCGAGTCCCGTGGTCGCTACCGTGAAGCACTGGTGGAGTTTCTTTCCGCGCACCTGGACAAGCTCGACGAAGACAGCCAGCGCCGCCTGAAGACCAATCCACTGCGCGTGCTCGACACCAAGAATGCCGACACCCAGGCGGTCCTGGCCGACGCGCCGAAAATGGCCGACTACCTCGACGACGAATCCCGTGCGCACTTCGAAGGGTTGAAGGCGCGCCTGGACGCCGTGGGCATTCCCTACGTAATCAACCCCAAGCTGGTCCGTGGTCTCGACTACTACAGCAAGACCGTCTTCGAATGGGTCACCGACAAGCTCGGGGCCCAGGGCACCGTATGCGCGGGCGGCCGTTACGACGGGCTGGTGGAGCAGATGGGCGGCAAGCCGACCCCGGGCGTGGGCTTTGCCATGGGCATTGAGCGTCTGGTGCTGATGCTGGAGGCGCTGGACAAGGTGCCTGAAGAACTGGCCCGTCAGGTCGACGTCTACCTGTGCGCTTTCGGCGAGGCCGCCGAACTGGCCGCGCTGGCGTTGAGCGAGCGGGTGCGCGATCAGTTGCCCAACCTGCGCCTGCAGATCAACGCCGGCGCCGGCAGTTTCAAGAGCCAGTTCAAGAAAGCCGACAAGAGCGGTGCGCTGTATGCACTGATCCTGGGTGACGACGAACTGGCCCAACAAGTGGTAGGTTTCAAACCCCTGCGTGGCCAGGGCGAACAACAAAGTATTGCCTGGGATGCGCTCGCCGCACACCTGGCCACCTGCGTCGTGCAGGGTTGAAGCTGTTAAACAGCCGATTTAGCGATTAAGGAGTATTGGGGTGTCGAGTACCGAAGATGAACAGCTGGCGGATTTGAAGGACTGGTGGACGCGCAACGGCAAGCCGCTGGTCACTGGCGGCCTGTTGGCGCTGGTCATCGTGTTCGGCTGGCAGGCCTACCAGAAATACCAGAGCAACCAGTCGCAAGGCGCCTCGATGCTCTATCAGCAACTGTTGGAAACTACCCTGACCCCGGACGGCAAGCCTGATGCGGCGCGTGTGGCGGACCTGGCCGGCAAGCTGGACAAGGAGTTCGGCGGTAGCGCCTACGCCCAGTACGGTCGCCTGTTCGTGGCCAAGGTCGCCGTGGACAGCGGCAAGCTGGACGACGCGGCCAGCGAGCTCAAGGGCATCGTCGACAAACCGGCCAACCCGACCCTGGGCGAAGTGGCGCGTCAGCGCCTGGCACAGGTGCTGGCGGCGCAGAACAAGACCGAAGATGCACTGAAGCTGCTCGAAGGCGATGCCGACAAGGCGTTCCTGGCGACCCGCGAAGAGCTCAAGGGCGACCTGCTGGTACAGCTGGGCCGTGCCGACGAGGCCCATGCGGCCTACCAAAAAGCCAAGGCTGCGCTGTCGGATGAAGCGGCGGTCGGTGGCTTGCAAATCAAGCTGGACGACCTGGCCAAAGGGGATGCATGACGTGATCCGTTGGAAACATGCAGCATTGCTGGCCCTGGCCATTCTGGCCGCGGGTTGCAGCAGCAACAGCAAGAAAGAACTGCCTCCGGCCGAACTGACCGATTTCAAAGAAGAAGTCGTGCTGCAGAAGCAATGGAGCCGTTCCATCGGCGAAGGCCAGGGCGAAACCTACAACATGCTGGTGCCGGCCATCGACGGCGACACCATCTATGCCGGTGACGTCACCGGCGTGGTCATGGCGATGGATCGCGGCAATGGCGACGTGAAATGGAAGCAGGATCTTGAACTGCCAGTGTCCGGCGCCGTGGGCGTGGGTTATGGGCTGGTTATGATCGGCACGCTCAAGGGCGAGATCGTGGCCCTCGACGCCAGCAATGGCGAAGAAAAGTGGCGTTCCCGTGTGACCAGTGAGGTGCTTGCACCGCCCGCCACCAACGGTGACGTGGTGGTGGTCCAGACCCAGGACGACCGTCTGATCGGCCTGGATGCCGCCACCGGCAACCAGCGCTGGGTATATGACAGCACTCCGGCGGTGCTGACCCTGCGTGGCACCAGCGCGCCGATCGTCACCAACCGTCTCGCGGTCGCGGGCTTGTCCACCGGTAAAGTGGTTGCCCTGGATGTGTCCAACGGCGTGCCGGTGTGGGAGCAACGTGTCGCGATCCCGCAAGGTCGTTCGGAGCTGGAGCGCGTGGTCGACATCGATGGCGGCCTGCTGCTGTCCGGCGGCACGTTGTACGTCGCCAGCTACCAGGGCCGCGTCGCCGCACTGGACCTGGAAAGCGGTCGCCCGCTGTGGCAGCGCGACGCGTCCAGTTACGCCGGCGTCGCCCAGGGTTTCGGTAGCGTCTACGTGAGCCTGGCCTCGGGCACCGTCGAGGGCGTCGACGAGCGTTCCACCACCGCGCTGTGGAGCAACGATTCCCTGGCCCGTCGTCAACTGTCGGCCCCGGAAGTGTTCTCCAGCTACGTTGCTGTGGGTGACCTGGAAGGTTACCTGCACCTGCTCAGTCAAGTGGACGGTCGCTTCGTCGGTCGCGAGCGTATCGACAGCGACGGCTTGCGTGCCCGTCCGCTGGTGGCGGGCAACATGATCTATGTGTATGGCAACAGCGGCAAACTGGAAGCCCTGACCATCAAGTAAGACTATGCTTGGGCTGACCCCCAAGCGGCTTGTTCCATTGTGGGAGCGAGCCTGCTCGCGAAAGCGGTGTATCAGACGTGTATGCGTGAACTGACCCACCGCTTTCGCGAACAAGCCCGCTCCCACAGGACTGCCTCCGAGCACCAGCCGCTGCCTCGCAGCGGCTTTTGTATTTTCTGAAATAACGAAGTGGAGAGCCGCATGGTTCCCGTAATCGCCTTGGTGGGCCGACCTAACGTCGGCAAGTCCACCTTGTTCAACCGCCTGACCAGGACTCGCGACGCCATCGTCGGCGACTTGTCCGGTCTGACCCGTGATCGCCAATACGGTGAGGCCAAGTGGCAAGGGCGTACCTATATTCTGGTCGACACCGGCGGCATCTCCGGTGATGAACACGGCATGGACGAAAAGATGGCCGAGCAATCGCTGCTCGCCATCGAAGAAGCCGATGTGGTGCTGTTCCTGGTGGACGCGAAGGCCGGTTTTACCGCCGCCGACCAGATGATCGCCGAGCATTTGCGCAAACGTAACAAGCGCTCCCACGTGGTCGCCAACAAGGTCGACAACATCGACCCGGACATGGCCCGCGCCGAGTTCGCACCACTGGGCATGGGCCAGGCGATCCCGATCGCCGGTGCACACGGCCGTGGTATCAGCCAGTTGCTGGAAATCGCCCTGGCGGATTTCCCGAAAGACGATAACGACGAGCCGGAAGAGGGCGAAGAAGAAATCGTCGCCGAAGGCGAGGAAGCCAAGCGCATTCCGGGTCCGAGCGAAAAAGACGGGATCAAGATCGCCATCATCGGCCGCCCGAACGTGGGCAAGTCGACGCTGGTCAACCGCATGCTCGGTGAAGACCGGGTCATTGTGTACGACCAGCCTGGCACCACCCGTGACAGCATCTACATCCCGTTCGAGCGCAACGAAGAGAAGTACACGCTGATCGACACCGCTGGCGTGCGCAAGCGCGGCAAGATCCACGAAGAAGTCGAGAAGTTCTCCGTGGTCAAGACGTTGCAGGCGATCAAGGACGCCAACGTGGTGATCTTCGTGATGGACGCCCGCGAAGGCGTGGTCGACCACGACCTGAACCTGCTGGGCTTCGCCTTGGAAGCCGGGCGTGCGCTGGTGATCGCGATCAACAAGTGGGACGGCATGACCCCGAGCGAGCGGGATTTCGTGAAGGTCGAATTGCAGCGCCGGCTGTTTTTCGTCGACTTCGCCGACATCCACTTCATCTCGGCCTTGCACGGCACGGGCGTGGGCAACCTCTACGCCTCGGTGCAGAACTCGTTCAAGTCGGCGGTGACCCGCTGGCCGACCAACCGCCTGACCCAGATCCTCGAGGACGCGGTCAGCGAGCACGCGCCACCGATGGTCAACAACCGCCGGATCAAGCTGCGCTACGCCCACTTGGGCGGTGCCAACCCGCCGATCATCGTGATCCACGGTAACCAGATCGAGAAGGTGCCCAAGTCGTACGTCCGTTACCTGGAAAACACCTATCGCCGCGTCCTGAAGCTGGTCGGCACGCCGATTCGCATCGAGTTCAAGGGCGGCGAGAACCCGTACGAAGGCAACAAGAACACGCTCACCGACCGCCAGGTCAACAAGAAGCGCCGCTTGATGTCGCACCACAAGAAGGCCGACAAGAAGCGCCGGGACAAGCGCTGAGTCGCCGGCGATTTGAGAGCTTTATGTGGCGAGGGAGCTTGCTCCCGCTGGGTTGCGAAGCAACCCCAAGATGTATCTGCCATCGCAGTGCGTCAGGCAGAACCCAAGGGGCTGCTGCGCAGCCCAGCGGGAGCAAGCTCCCTCGCCACGGTTGTCTGGATAGATAAAAGGGTGCCCACCGAGGCACCCTTTTTCATGCCCGGCGATTGGGCTATCCTCGATCTCTCCCGCGCCGCGCCAGAGCCGGGCGCAGACGCAGAGAAGCCTTGATGATCACCAGCAAGCTGCCGAATGTCGGCATCACCATTTTCACCCAGATGTCCCAGCTGGCCGCGCAGACTGGCGCGCTGAACCTGTCTCAGGGCTTTCCTGATTTCGATGGTCCGCAGGCCTTGCGCGATGCGGTCGGCCGGCACATTGCCCAAGGCCACAACCAATATTCCCCAATGACCGGCCTGCCGGCCCTGCGTCAGCAGATTGCGGCGAAGATCGCCCGCAGCTACGGCGCCAGCGTCGATGCCGATCAGGAAGTCACCGTGACCCCCGGCGCGACCCAGGGGATTTTCTGCGCCATTGCCGCGGTGGTCCACAGCGGTGATGAAGTGATCGTGTTCGACCCGTGCTACGACAGCTACGAGCCCGCCGTCGAGCTGGCCGGCGGGCGTTGCGTGCACGTGCAACTGGGCCTGGAAGACTTCGCCATCGACTTCCAGAAGCTCGGCGAAGCCCTGAGCCCGCGTACGCGCATGATCATCCTCAACACCCCGCACAATCCCAGCGGCGCCCTGATCAGCCGGGCTGAACTGGACCAGTTGGCGGCTCTGATCCGAGGCCGCGACATCTACCTGGTCAGCGATGAAGTCTATGAACACCTGGTATTCGACGGCGTGCCCCATGCCAGCGTGCTGGCTCACGAAGAACTGTACCGACGAGCGTTTGTCGTCAGTTCGTTCGGCAAGACCTATCACGTCACCGGCTGGAAAACCGGCTACGTCGTGGCGCCGCCGGCCTTGACCGCGGAACTGCGCAAGGTCCACCAGTACGTCAGTTTCTGCGGCGTGACGCCACTGCAATACGCACTGGCCGACTACATGGCCGCGCATCCGGAGCACGTCGACGAGTTGCCGGATTTCTACCAGGCCAAGCGCGACCTGTTCTGCGATCTGCTGGCGCCGTCGCGGTTCAGTTTCAAGCGCGTGACCGGGACCTATTTCCAGCTGGTGGACTATTCCCGGATCCGTCCGGACCTGAACGACGTCGACATGGCGGTGTGGATGACCCGCGAACACGGGGTGGCGACGATTCCGGTCTCGGTGTTCTACCAGGACCCACCCCAAGGCCAGCGCCTGGTGCGCCTGTGCTTTGCCAAGCGCGAGGAGACGCTGCGTGAAGCGGCGGAAAAACTATGCGTGATCTGAGTGCGTTGCCGAACCTGAACATTGCCCTGGTCCAGACCACCCTGGCCTGGCACGACCGCCGGGCCAACCTGGAGCATTTCGAGGCGCTATTGGAGCAGGCGCAAGGGGCTGACCTGATTATCCTGCCGGAAATGTTCACCACCGGCTTCTCCATGGAATCCGAGACGCTGGCCGAGCCGGAAAACGGCCCGACCCACCAGTGGCTCAAGGCTCAGGCGGCGAAGCTGAACGCGGTCATCACCGGTAGCGTGATTGTTCAGGCCGGCGACCGCAGCCATCGCAATCGCCTGCTCTGGGCGCGGCCGGACGGGGAGGTGTTGCATTACGACAAGCGCCATCTGTTTCGCATGGCCGGGGAGCACAATCACTACACCCCCGGCGAGCGGCAGGTGCTGTTGGAACTCAAGGGTTGGCGGATTCGTCCGTTGATCTGCTACGACCTGCGTTTTCCGGTCTGGAGTCGCGACGCCACGGACACCGACCTGCTGCTGTACACCGCCAACTGGCCGGGAGCGCGGCGCCAGCATTGGAATCGCCTGTTGCCGGCTCGGGCAATCGAGAACCTGTGCTACGTGGCGGCCGTGAACCGCGTCGGCACCGATGGTAAGGGTTTTGCCTACACCGGTGACAGCCAGGTGCTGGATTTCCAGGGCGAGACCCTGCTCAGTGCCGGCGAAGCGGACGGGGTGTTCATGGTCTGCTTGAATTCGGCGGACCTGGCGGCCTATCGCACGCGGTTCCCGGCGAACCTGGATGCCGATCAGTTCGAATTCATCTGATTGATACGATTCAGCCCTCAAAAAGCGCCAGGGTAGTCCGATATACGGGGCAGCCAAGGAGGAGTCCCTATGACCACAATTAGTGCAACCATACTTAACCCTTACCTGCCATCGACGCCGAAAGTCACGCTTAAAGGAGCAGAGCAAGAGCCGGCGAGTGCGACCAGCCCCACGGTATCGTTGGGCCTCAAAGAGACCAAAGACCCTGCCAAGACGCCTACCGCTGAAGGCGCCGGCAGTGCAAGCAGTCCAACAGAACAAGTGATCGAACAGCTGAAGAAGCAGATCGAGCAGACCGAGAAACTGTTGGCTCAACAGCAGGCTCAGTTGGCTCAGATCCAGAACAGCCGGGCCAATGAACAGCAAAAGGCCCAGCAGGCCATGGCGCTGCAAAATCAGATCATGGGTACCCAAGCCACGTTGATGACCCTGCGCGGGGCGCTGTTGCAGGCTATGACCGTGAAGATTGATACCCACGCCTGACAATTTTGTTGCCTGACGGGCCTCATCGCGAGCAGGCTCGCTCTCACAGGGTTTTGCAAACGACGCCCACTGTGGGAGCAAGCCTGCTCGCGATGAGGCCAGCGCAGTCAGCACAAAACGATCAGCCAAACAAAAAGGCCCCAGGGTTCACACCCCAGGGCCTTTTTGCATTTCAGCGATGGATCAGGCCGCTTTGGCTTCAGGCTGGCTCAGCGAGCGGTTCAGGGCGCTGAACAGTGCCTTGAAGCTGGCCGTGGTGATGTTTTCATCGATGCCCACGCCGTGTACGGCACGTTCACCGTTGACCCGCAGTTCGATGTACGCCGCGGCCTTGGCGTTGGTGCCGGCGCCGATGGCGTGTTCGTTGTAATCCATGATCTCCACGGGAATCGGCAGGCCGGCCACCAGCGCTTCCAGCGCGCCGTTGCCCTTGCCACGCCAGTGCAGGTTGGTCTCGCCCTGGCCTTTGCTCGCCACTTCCACTTCCACGGCGCTGTTGCCGTTTTCTTCCTGCAAGCGATGGCTGACCAGCGCGTACGGAGTGTTGGCTTGCAGGTATTCGCGTTGCAGCAAGCTGTAGATCTGCTGGGCAGTCATTTCCAGGCCGAGACGATCAGTTTCACCTTGTACCACCTGGCTGAACTCGATCTGCATGCGACGCGGCAGGCTGATGCCGTATTCCTGTTCCAGCAGGTAAGCGATGCCGCCTTTGCCGGACTGGCTGTTCACCCGGATCACGGCTTCATAGCTGCGGCCGATGTCGGCCGGGTCGATCGGCAGGTACGGTACTTCCCACAGACCATCGGATTTCTGCTGGGCGAAGCCTTTGCGGATCGCGTCCTGGTGCGATCCGGAGAACGCAGTGTGAACCAGGTCGCCAACATACGGATGACGCGGGTGCACCGGGATCTGGTTGCACTCTTCCACGACCTTGCGCACGCCGTCGATGTCGGAGAAGTCCAGTTCAGGGTCGACGCCCTGGGTGTAGAGGTTCAGGGCCACGGTCACCAGGTCGACGTTACCGGTGCGCTCGCCGTTGCCGAACAGGCAGCCTTCGACGCGGTCGGCGCCGGCCATCAGGCCCAGTTCGGTGGCGGCCACGCCGGTGCCACGGTCGTTGTGGGTGTGCAGGCTGATGAGCACGCTGTCGCGACGGCTGATGTTGCGGTGGAACCACTCGATCTGGTCGGCGTAGACGTTCGGGGTGGCGACTTCCACGGTGGCCGGCAGGTTGAGGATGATCTTGCGCTCGGGCGTCGGGTTCCAGACTTCGATGACGGCGTCGCAGACTTCCTTGGCGAACTCCAGCTCGGTGGCGCTGAAGGTCTCTGGCGAGTATTCGAACTGCCACTGGGTTTCCGGCTGCTGGGCGGCGTATTTGACGAACAGCTTGGCCGCGTTCACCGCAATTTCCTTCACGCCTTCCTTGTCCTGGTTGAACACAATGCGGCGGAATGATGGGCAGGTGGCGTTGTAGAGGTGGACGATGGCTTTCTTCGCGCCGCGCAGGGATTCGAAAGTCCGGGCGATCAGGTCTTCACGGGCCTGGGTCAGCACCTGGATGGTGGTGTCGTCCGGGATGTGGCCCTCTTCGATGAGGGTGCGCACGAAGTCGAAGTCGGTTTGCGAAGCCGCCGGGAACGACGCCTCGATTTCCTTCACGCCGACGGCGACCAGGGTTTTCCAGAAGCGCAGCTTCTTGACCGCGTCCATCGGCTCGATCAGCGACTGATTACCGTCACGCAGGTCGGAACTGCACCAGATCGGCGCAGTGGTGATGGTCTTCGATGGCCAGGTGCGGTCGGGCAGGTTGATGGTCGGAAAAGCGCGGTATTTGGAAGACGGGTCTTTGAGCATGCTCATCGTGGGAATCCTTTTATTGTCGTGGCCGGAAAAAAGGCGGCCTGCCGGTGGTTCGAACGGGGTGGCTTCAGAGCCTGGACGAGGTGCCGCGATTCAGCCCGGCAGTCGTGCGCTGACGAGGCACAGGCTGCGGTGCTGGCGAAGCTGAATGAGGGTGTGAGAGGTTTTCATGCCCTCAACCCTAACCGCGTGATGAAAGGATCGCAAGCAGTCGGGAAAAATTGAGAGAAGTTCTGCTTTTGGAGGGCTCTGCGAGATTTAATCGCAATTTATCAAGAGATTTGTGGTTTTATTGCGTCGATGTTTATCAGTTGGCAATCCCTGGTGAGAGGGTGATGCAGTTACCGTCATCGCGAGCAAGCTCCCTCCCACAGGAGGGGAGCGCCGCATCCAAAATCAGTGGGGGCGAGCCTGCTCGCAATGAGGCCAGCCGCCTTACCACAAGGCTCAGGGCTGAAACGCCCCAATGAAAATCGCCGGATCCACCCGCGCATCGTTCAGGCTGACATTCCAGTGCATATGCGGCCCGGTCGCCCGACCGGTGGAGCCGACCTTGCCCACGACCGTGCCCCGGGCCAGTTGCTGGCCGACCTTCACGTCAATCTTCGACATGTGGCAGAACATGCTGATGAAGCCTTGTCCGTGGTCGACGAACACCGTGTTGCCATTGAAAAAATAGTTACCGGTCAGGATCACCTTGCCGGCGGCCGGGGTCTTGATCGGCGTACCGGCGGGCACGGCGAAATCCAGGCCTGCGTGGGGGTTGCGCTCTTCGCCGTTGAAGAAGCGGCGCACGCCGAACTTGCTCGACAGCGGGCCGTTGACCGGTTTGTCCAGCAGCAGGTTGCTGGGGATATTCGGGCTGAAGCTACGGTAGGCCTTCAATTGCACGGCCATCTCGGTGTCGATGCGCTTGAGGTCCGCCGGGTTCGGGTTGACCTGGCGCTTGTTCTTGAGAGTGATGTGCTGCTCGGGGTACTTCTTGTAGCCGACCACGAACGGCTGGGTGCTGCCGCCGCTCTTGACCTGCTGGGTACCGGGCTGGACGGTCAGCGGAATGCCGACAATCGCCAGCCAGTTGTCCTGTTCCTTGACCACCAGTACCGGCTTGCCCTGATAACTGGCTTTCGGCGCCTGGGCCGCGCTACCCAGGTCCACGACCGCGACGCCGCCGGGCACCGGCTTGTTCAGCAGGCGGGTGATGTAACTGTCGGCGTGGGCATTGAAAGTCAGACAGAGCAACAGCAGGGGCGCTAGAAATCGCGGCATGGATCAATCCAGTAGAGAAAGGGTGACCGGTGTCAGGTGATTGTCTTCGACCCGCACCAACAGCTCGCCTTCGCCGAGACGGGCGCTCAGACGCTGGCCGGTCTGGGTCTGGCTGGCGCTGCGGATGGCATGGCCGCGCTCGTCCAGCAGAATGCTGTAGCCACGGCCCAGGGTCGCCAGGGGGCTGACGATGTGCAGGGTCTGCATCTGGTTGTGCAATTGCAGCCGTCGCGCTTTCAAGCCTTCGCGCATGGCCCGGGGCAAGCGTTCGGCGAGGCTGTCCAGGCGATGACGCAGCAAGGCCAGGTGCCGGCCGGGATGTTGCCCGGCCAGGCGGGTTTCCAGGCGGATCAGGCGTTCGCGGCGAGTGTTGAGGCTGCGCTCGAAGGCCCGGCGCAGGCGCATGTCCAAGTCATCCAGGCGTTGGGCTTGCTGGCGCAGGCGTTCGCCCGGATGGCGCAGGCGCCGGGTCAGGCCTTCGAGGCGCAGTTGATCGCGCATCAGCCGGTCGCGCATGCGCATCACCAACCGGCGATGCAGGCTTTCGACCCGGCGCACCAGGTCTGCGGCGTCCGGCGCCAGGAGTTCAGCGGCGGCTGAGGGCGTCGGGGCGCGCACGTCGGCGACGAAATCGCTGATGGACACGTCGGTTTCATGGCCCACGGCACTGACGATGGGCGTGACACAGGCGTCCACGGCCCGGGCCACGGCTTCTTCGTTGAAGCACCACAGGTCTTCCAGCGAACCACCGCCCCGGGCCAGGATCAGTGCATCGAAGCCCCGGGCGTCCGCCAGTTTCAAGGCGCGGACGATCTGCGCGGTGGCCTCGCGGCCTTGGACGGCAGTGGGAATCAAAGTCAGGGAGATCTGCGGCGCGCGGCGGCGGAAGACGCTGATGATGTCGCGGATCACCGCGCCAGTGGGCGAGCTGATGATGCCGATGCGTTGCGGATGGGCCGGCAGTGGCACTTTGCGCTCGGCGCTGAACAAGCCTTCGGCGCTGAGCTTGTCCTTCAAGGCATCGAAGGCCAGGCGCAGGGCGCCGTCGCCGGCCGGCTCCACCGTATCGAGGATCAATTGATAGTCGCCACGGCCCTCGAACAGCGAGACCTTGCCGCGAACCTTGACGGCCAATCCGTCCTTCAGCGCCTGGCGCACCCGCGCGGCGTTCTGCCGGAACAACGCGCAACGCACCTGGGCGCCGCTGTCCTTGAGGGTGAAGTACACGTGGCCGGAAGCAGGGCGGGCGAGGTTGGAAATTTCGCCCTCGACCCAGATGTTGCTGAACACGTCTTCGAGCAGCACCCGCGCACGGCCGTTGAGCTGGCTGACAGTCAGGACCTCGCGGTCCAGGCCCAGTCGGGCAAAGGGATCTTTAATCATGGGCGGCATGATAAGGGCATTTGTGCTTGAAGCTCCATGTGTGCAAACAATTAGACCGAGTCGCCTTCATCGCGAGCAAGCTCGCTCCCACAGGAGATCTATGTCGCACTGAAGATCAAATGTGGGAGCGAGCCTGCTCGCGATAGCGGCGGTGCAGCCAGCACAAATGCTGGATAAGCCCCCAACGTCTGGCTAAAGTCGCCGCTTCGTCATCAAGGAAGTGCCGGATGAACCTTTTCTCGTGGTTGGGCCAATGGGCATTTGCGCCCATGGAATGGCTGGTGATCGGCCTGGCCATCGCCCTGGCTTACATTGTGTTTGGTATTGCCGGCTTCGGCACGGCGCTGGTGGCGGCGCCGATTCTGCTGCTGTTCATGCCGCTGTCGAAGATCGTCCCGCTGCTGGTGCTGCTGGATTTTGTCGCGGCATTCGGCAATCTGCTGCCATCGCGGCGGGACGTTTCCCGGCCCGAGTTGCTGCGCTTGCTGCCGTGTATGGCACTGGGCTGCACCCTGGGAGTAATTTTCCTATTCAACCTCAAATCCGACCTGCTGTTGTTGCTGATGGGGCTATTTATCAGCTGCTATGCAATCTATAGCCTGCTGATCAAGACCCGACCGACGCAGTTGGCATCGCTGTGGGCCTTCCCGATGGGTACGGTGGGCGGGATGTTCGGCGCGTTGTTCGGCAGTGGGGGCTTCTTATATGCCATCTACTTGAACAGCCGACTGCCCAAGGAACCGGCCCGCGCCACTCAAAGTGCGTTGATCAGTTGCAGCACCGTAGTGCGCTTGAGCCTGTTTGTCATCGCCGGTGTGTATGCCGAGCTACCCTTGTTGGTATTGGCGTTGTGCCTGTTGCCGGCCATGGCGCTGGGACTCTGGATTGGTCGCCGCCTGACCATGAAAATGTCCCGCGAGGCATTCGTGCGCCTGGTGACCTGGCTGGTGCTCGCCAGCGGCATCGCCTTGATCGGGCGCTACCTGAGTGCTTGACCTGACTGGGCCAGAGATTAAGCTGCCCGGCCTTGCACTGCATCGCCACGCCAACCGTCAGGCCACACCATGAATTCGCAAAGCATCATCGTCCCGAGAATCTCCACCCTGCCGGTCCACGAGCCCCGGGCCCGGGCGATCGTGCGTTGGCTGGTGCGCAAGAATATCGTCGAGGAGCAACTGAGCACCTGCGGGCGCACCGGTAACCGCATGGCCCACGCCATCGCCCTCGGCGCCCGTGAGGTGGTGTTGCATCCTGAAGCCTTGCCATTTGGTGAGGCGATCAATGGTCTGGAAATCATCACCAAGCGCTGCATCTATACCCCGGCCAAGGGCTTCCTCGAAGAAGCCGGCTGCGCCGAGTGCCGCAAGGAAGTCGGCGAAGCGCTGTTCGAAAGCCTGGAAGACTGGATGCCCGAGCGCACCGACAACTTCACCTGCCCCGAATGCGGGCATGAAGACGACATCAATGGCTTCCTGTTCTTGCAGCCGTGCGGCTTCTCCAACCTGGGCTTCATCTTCAACAACTGGCTCGAGGCGGGGTTCAAACAGACGTTTCTCGACGAATTCGCCGATTGGCTGGACCAGCCGGTGAGTTGGGTGCAAGTGGAGTTGTAAGGGAGGCAAACCACGGCCCCTGTGGCGAGGGAGCTTGCTCCCGCTGGGCTGCGAAGCGGCCCCTTGCTTTTTGCGGTCGCTACGCCCGAGGCGTCGGACCGACCTGGCGGGAGCAAGCTCCCTCGCCACGGGTTCGGTGTAGGGTAGCAATGCAATGATTTGGCCCATCAATCACGCGGGCAATAATAGACAGAGTTTTACATTGAGCCAGGCGGGGTGCATGAGTATAATGGCGCGCTTCCATTTTCCCGCTCGGGAGCCCCCGCGATGCTGCGTATCAGCCAAGAAGCCCTGACCTTCGACGACATTCTCCTAGTGCCCGGTTATTCCGAGGTACTGCCTAACGAAGTCAGTCTCAAAACCCGTCTCACCCGTGGCATCGAGTTGAATATTCCGCTGGTGTCCGCCGCCATGGACACCGTGACCGAAGCCCGTCTGGCCATTGCCATGGCCCAGGAAGGCGGTATCGGTATCATCCACAAGAACATGACCATCGAACAGCAGGCCGCCGAAGTGCGCAAGGTCAAGCGGTTCGAGGCTGGCGTGGTCAAGGACCCGATCACCATCGAGGCTGACGCCACGGTTCGCGATCTGTTCGAACTGACCCGCATGCACAACATCTCGGGCGTTCCGGTGCTGCACGATGGCGACCTGGTCGGCATCGTCACTTCCCGCGACGTGCGCTTCGAGAACCGCCTGGACGCCACCGTCCGTCAGGTGATGACGCCCAAGGAGCGCTTGGTCACGGTCAAGGAAGGCACCAGCAAGGACGAAGTCCGCGAGCTGCTGCACAAGAATCGTATCGAGCGCGTGCTGATCGTCGACGACAAGTTCGCCCTCAAGGGCATGATGACCGTTAACGACATCGAAAAAGCCAAGGCCTACCCACTTGCCAGCAAGGACGACCAAGGCCGCCTGCGCGTCGGCGCTGCGGTCGGCACCGGCAAGGACACCGGTGACCGCGTCGCCGCCCTGGTCAATGCCGGCGTGGACGTGGTGGTCGTCGACACCGCCCATGGCCATTCCAAAGGCGTGATCGACCGTGTTCGCTGGGTCAAGCAGAACTTCCCTGACGTGCAGGTCATCGGCGGCAACATCGCCACCGGCGCTGCCGCCAAGGCCCTGGTCGAAGCCGGCGCAGACGCGGTCAAGGTCGGTATCGGCCCTGGCTCGATCTGCACCACTCGAATCGTCGCCGGCGTCGGCGTCCCGCAGATCAGCGCCATCGCCAACGTTGCCGCTGCCCTTGAAGGCACGGGTGTCCCGTTGATCGCCGACGGCGGCATCCGTTTCTCCGGTGATCTGTCCAAGGCCATCGTTGCCGGTGCCTACAGCGTGATGATGGGTTCGATGTTCGCCGGTACCGAAGAAGCACCGGGTGAGATCGAGCTGTTCCAGGGCCGTAGCTACAAGGCTTACCGCGGCATGGGTTCGCTGGGCGCCATGTCCCAGGCCCAGGGTTCTTCCGACCGTTACTTCCAGGACTCCTCTGCGGGCGCCGAGAAGCTGGTACCGGAAGGCATCGAAGGTCGCGTGCCGTACAAAGGCACCCTGACCGCCATCATCCATCAGCTGATGGGCGGCCTGCGTTCTTCCATGGGCTACACCGGCAGCGCCAACATCGAAGAGATGCGCACCCAGCCGGAGTTCGTACGCATCACCGGTGCCGGCATGGCCGAGTCCCACGTCCACGATGTGCAGATCACCAAGGAAGCGCCGAACTACCGGGTCGGCTGATGCCGACAGCGGCAGGCTACAAGCTACAAGCTACAAGCGGTAGTTGCGCTGCAGCGACTACCGCGTTCTCCCCGATCAACTGGCAGCTTGCGGCTTGAAGCTTGCAGCTGCATCAGAGAATGAGTCATGGCCCTCGACATTCACGCTCACCGCATCCTGATCCTCGACTTCGGTTCCCAGTACACCCAGCTGATCGCCCGCCGCGTGCGTGAAATCGGCGTGTATTGCGAACTGCATCCGTTCGACATGGATGACGAAGCGATTCGCGAATTCGCGCCCAAGGGCGTCATCCTCGCTGGCGGCCCCGAGTCCGTGCACGAAGCCAACAGCCCGCGCTGCCCGCAAGCGGTGTTCGACCTGGGCGTACCGGTTTTCGGTATCTGCTACGGCATGCAGACCATGGCCGAGCAACTGGGCGGCAAGGTCGAGGGTTCCGACCTGCGTGAGTTCGGTTATGCCCGCGTCGACGTGGTCGGCAAGAGCCGCCTGCTGGACGGCATCGAAGATCATATCGATGCCGACGGCCTGTTCGGCCTGGACGTGTGGATGAGCCACGGTGACAAAGTCACCAAGATGCCGGAAGACTTCCACATCCTCGCCAGCACCCCGAGCTGCCCGATTGCCGGCATGTTCAGCGACGAGCGTCGCTACTATGGCGTGCAATTCCACCCTGAAGTGACTCACACCAAGCAGGGCGGCCGGATCCTGTCGCGTTTCATCCTCGACATCTGCGAGTGTGAAGCGCTGTGGACCCCCTCGAAGATCGCGGAAGACGCCATCGCCCAGGTACGCGCGCAGGTCGGCACCGACAACGTGCTGCTGGGCCTGTCCGGCGGCGTCGATTCCTCGGTGGTTGCCGCGCTGCTGCACAAGGCCATCGGCGACCAACTGACCTGCGTCTTCGTCGACAACGGCCTGCTGCGCCTGCACGAAGGCGAGCAAGTGATGGCCATGTTCGCCGAGAACATGGGCGTCAAGGTGATCCGCGCCAACGCCGAAGAGCAGTTCCTGGCCAACCTGGCCGGCGAGTCCGACCCGGAGAAGAAGCGCAAGATCATCGGCCGTACCTTCATCGACGTGTTCGATGCCGAATCCTGCAAGTTGGACAACATCAAGTACCTGGCCCAAGGCACCATCTACCCCGACGTGATCGAGTCGGCCGGCGCCAAGAGCGGCAAGGCCCACGTGATCAAGTCCCACCACAACGTCGGTGGCCTGCCGGAAGAAATGAACCTCAAGCTGGTCGAGCCGCTGCGCGAATTGTTCAAGGACGAAGTGCGTCGCCTCGGCCTTGAACTGGGCCTGCCGTACGACATGGTCTACCGCCACCCCTTCCCGGGCCCGGGCCTGGGTGTGCGGATCCTCGGTGAAGTGAAGAAGGAATACGCCGACCTGCTGCGTCGCGCCGACCACATCTTCATCGAAGAACTGCGCAAGGCCGACTGGTACCACAAGGTCAGCCAGGCCTTTGTGGTGTTCCAGCCGGTGAAATCCGTTGGCGTGGTTGGCGATGGTCGTCGTTACGCCTGGGTCGTGGCGCTGCGTGCGGTGGAAACCATCGACTTCATGACCGCTCGCTGGGCACACCTGCCGTATGAGCTGCTGGAGACTGTCTCCGGGCGGATCATCAACGAAATCGACGGCATCTCCCGCGTCACCTATGACGTGTCGAGCAAGCCGCCGGCGACGATTGAGTGGGAATGATCCCGCGTCCGGCATAAACCGGCACTAAAGCATCTTCAAGCCCGCGTAACTGCGGGCTTTTTTACGTTTTCAGCCTGGCACTGTCTGATCGGTCGCAGCTCGCGTCGCGTACGCGGCGATGAACATGGCGACGGCCGACCGGCAATAGTATTTGATTTCGTTGGCGTCCTCCGCTCTCGCGGACGCTGGCGTGTTTGATCGGTATCGCCCGGGAAAGCCCGTCGACCGCTGAGGCCCTTCATGCACCTTCCCTGTCACCTTTCGCTACGATTGCCGTCTCGGCGGGAACTGAGACACGCTTATCATCGAGCAGTATGAGCTGCGGGTAGCGCAGCCATTCGAAATCAGCGCGGTTGTCATTTGACAACTTTACGGCTCATGCGAATACTGGGGATCACGGATGATTCGTCCAACGCACCCGAAAAAAGAAATCGAAGAATCGCTTAGATATGCTGAAAGTCTGGGGTGGCGCGTAGACGTTGGCGGCAGTCACGCGTGGGGGCGGGTTTATTGTCCCTACAAAGAGGTGCAATGCCGCTGTGGCGAGTTCTGCATCACCTCGATATGGAGCACGCCGAAGAACCCTGGCAATCATGCGCGAGCATTGCGACGTGTCGTGGACAATTGCACTGCGTATCGCAATCGACGCGACGCTGAGGAATAGAACAATGGAATATACCTTTACCTTGAAGTATCAGCTTGCTCACGATGGCGGTGCCATGGATGAACTGGTCGAGCGCCTGGGAGAAGCGGGCTGCGACGATGCCTTGGTGGGTATCGGGCAACCGGGACGGTTAGCGCTTGAGTTCACTCGCGATGCTCCTGATGCGGTCAAGGCGGTGTTCAGCGCTCTGGCCGACGTCCATCGCACGGTGCCGTCGGCAAGGTTGATCGAAGTAGCGCCTGATTTGGTCGGGCTGACCGACGTAGCCGAGATTGTAGGTATGTCTCGGCAGAACATGCGCAAGTTGATGTTGGCTCATCCGAGCACCTTCCCGACGCCAGTGCATGAGGGAAGCGTTTCTATCTGGCATCTGGCGGACGTGCTGAACTGGCTGCAGGCCAAGGGCAACTATTTGCTGGCCCAGAATGTATTGGATGTGGCCCAGGTGGCGCTGCAGGTCAACGTTGCGAAAGAAGGTCGACGGTTACCTGGTATGGCTTGCGAAGAGTTGGACGCTTTGGTTGGCTGACGGAAAAAGCGGTATCGCTTTACTGCGTTTGTGTAGCGTCGAAAGCCATATCGAACCGCAGGTGGGCGCATTCGTGATGCAGTGGGCAACTGCGTTTCAAAGGAAACGGCTACGTTGTTTGAATCATTGAACCATGCCTTGGCCGCCGCTCAGGCGGACCCCGTCGACTTCAACGCCGCGCTACATCCGAGAAATAGAACTTGTCGAGGGTATGCCGTGATTCGGTGTACTCGAACTGCCGGCCGTCCTGGAGAAAGGTCTGGTTGCTGACCACGATGACATGACTTTGACCGTCGAGGTCAAGGTGCTGCTGGTCATCCTTTGCGCACCGGACAGCTTCGATGGTGCGCTGGGCATAGGCGATTTGCAGTTGCAAGGTCTGCTCGATGAAGGCGTAGATCGACCGTTCGGCGATGTCGCGGGTCAGGCCGGGGATCACGTCGCTGACGAAATGGTTGATATCCAGGATCACCCGTTTGCCGTCGATTCGCCGCACACGCTTGATGCGCGTCACCTGGCTGCCGGCGGGCGCCTTGATGTGCTCCAGCAGGGCGCCTTCCAGCGGCAGTTGAGTGAACTCGACCACATCGGTGCTGACATCGTCGCCCAGGCGCGGATACGTTTCCTGGAAACTGACGATTCCGCCGAGTTGGAATTCGATGGGGGACGTCGACAGCACGAAGGTGCCCTTGCCATGGATTTTCTGAGCAAAACCGCGTTCCTGAAGTTGTTCGATGGCCTTGCGTACCGTGCCACGGCTGGCCTGGTAGCTGTCCATCAGTTCGGTTTCCGAAGGCAGGCGGGCGCCACGCTCGAGGCGTTCGGTGGTAATGCTGCTCAGCAGATCATTGTAGATCTGGTTGTATTTACTCATGCAGAGGGCTCTGTACTGCGCTGTTCACCGGGGCGGAACCTTAAGGGCCGAGTGGGGATTTGTCCATTCGGCTGTAATTATTCGACGACAGGAGCGTAGGACGTTTCCTGCTTTGGCGAGGTGTCATCATAAACAATTTCACAACTCGTCTGTACGAGTTGTTGATTTAACTCGTACAGACGAGTACTTTCTCTTCCACGTGCTGTCGACTCTCAATAACAAGAATGACGCGGAAGAAAAAAGCATGAGCCACGATTACTCCAGAATCGCCAGTGAGCTGCTACAAAGCTTGGGTGGCGTCGACAACATCGAGCAGGCCGCCCACTGTGTGACGCGACTGCGCCTGTCCCTCAAGGATGCGGCCCGGGTGGACAGTGCCACGCTGAACCAGATCGACCTGGTCAAGGGCTCGTTTTTTACCGGGGGCCTGTTCCAGGTCGTCATTGGTCCGGGGGAGGTGGAAAAAGTCTATGCCGCCTTGCGCGAGCTGACCGGCCTGGCCGCAGCGACCATTGCCGACGTCAAGCGACAGGGCGCTCAGAAGGGCAACGGCATGCAGCGCCTGGTGCGGGTGTTGTCCGATGTGTTCATGCCCATCCTGCCCGCCCTGGTGATTGCCGGCCTGCTGATGGGCGTCAACAACCTGCTGGGCGCCAAGGGCATGTTCATCGCCGGGCAGACGTTGCTCGATGCCTATCCGAACCTGGATGGCGTCTGGAGCCTGATCAATCTGATGGCCAATACCTCCTTCGTCTTTCTGCCGGCCCTGGTGGGCTGGTCGGCGGCCAAGCGTTTCGGGGGCAGCGAGATTCTCGGCATCGTGCTGGGGCTGATGCTCGTCCACCCGGACTTGCTCAATGCCTGGAACTACGGCAAGGCCGTGGCGGGGCTGGATGGCCAGAGCCTGCCGTACTTCGATATCTTCGGTTGGTTCCAGATCGAGAAAGTCGGCTATCAGGGGCAGATCCTGCCGATCCTGCTGGCGGCCTATGTCATGAGCGTGATCGAGCGGTGGTTGCGAGCCCGCGTGCCCAACGCGATCCAACTGCTGGTGATCCCCATCACCACGATCGTGATCACCGGAGTACTGGCGCTTGCCGTCATCGGTCCGGTCACCCGGCATCTGGGGATCCTGATCACCGAAGGCATGGTGGCGCTGTTCGACCTGGCGCCGGTCATTGGCGGAGCGATCTTCGGCCTGCTCTATGCACCGCTGGTGGTGACCGGGATGCACCATATGTTCCTGGCCGTGGATCTTCAGTTGATCTCGACCCAGGGTGGCACCTTCATCTGGCCGATGATCGTCATGTCCAACCTGGCCCAGGGCAGTGCGGCGCTGGCGGTGTTCTACATGACCCGCAATGCGCGGGACAAGAGCATGGCGTCCACTTCGGCGATTTCCGCCTACTTCGGGATCACGGAGCCGGCGATGTTCGGGGTCAACCTGCGCTACAAATTCCCTTTCTATTGCGCCTTGGTCGGTTCGGCCCTGGGCTGCATTTTCCTGTCGCTGAACAAGATCAAGGCCTCGGCGATTGGCGTAGGAGGGCTGCCGGGGTTCATTTCGATCGTGCCTGACTTCATACCGATGTTTGTGGTCGGCATGGTCATCGCCATGAGCGTGCCCTTTGCCCTGACCTGCGCGTTGAGCATGAAGATCGTCCGGCCGGGGTATCGGGTGGCATGACTTGCGGTGCTTGCACGATGAGGCCCACGAGGCCTGCACAAATCAGACTGAAGGAATCGCACATGCAAGACTGGCAACGCTCGGTGATCTACCAGATCTATCCCAAGAGTTTCTACAGTCACGGCGGCCAGGCCACCGGTGATTTGCTAGGGGTGGTGGACAAGCTCGACTACTTGCACTGGCTGGGTGTGGACTACCTGTGGCTGACGCCGTTCCTGCGTTCGCCGCAACGGGACAATGGCTACGACATCAGCGACTACTACGCCATCGACCCCAGCTACGGCACCATGGCCGACTGCGAGCTGTTGATCACGGAGGCACGCAAGCGTGGTATCAAGCTGATGCTCGATATCGTAGTCAACCACACCTCCATCGAGCATCCCTGGTTCCAGGCCGCCCGCAGCAGCCTCGACAACCCGTACCGCGATTTCTATATCTGGCGGGACCGGCCGAACAACTGGGAGTCCAAGTTCGGCGGCTCGGCCTGGGAATATGAAGCGCAGACCGGCCAGTATTACCTGCATCTGTTCGACCATACCCAGGCCGACCTGAACTGGGACAATCCCCAGGTGCGCGCCGAAGTGTTCAAGATGATGCGTTTCTGGCGGGACAAAGGGGTGGGGGGCTTTCGTCTCGATGTGATCAATCTGATCTCCAAGCCGGTCGACTTCCCTGACGATCACACGGACGGTCGGCGCTTCTACACCGACGGCCCCAACGTGCACCGTTACCTGCAGGAAATGCATCGGGAAGTCTTCGAAGGGTTCGACCTGATCAACGTCGGCGAGATGTCATCCACCAGCCTTGAGCACTGCGTTCGTTATTCCTGCCCGGCCTCCCGCGAACTGTCGATGACCTTCAATTTCCATCACTTGAAGGTCGATTACCCGAACCTGCAAAAGTGGGTGCGGGCCGACTTCGATTTTCTCGAACTCAAACGCATCCTGTCCGACTGGCAGGTCGGCATGCAGGCCGGGCACGGTTGGAATGCGCTGTTCTGGTGTAACCATGACCAGCCAAGGGTGGTGTCGCGGTTCGGGGACGACGGTGAGTACCGCGTGTCCTCGGCGAAGATGCTCGCCACAGCGTTGCACTTTCTTCAGGGCACGCCATTCGTGTACCAGGGCGAGGAACTGGGCATGACCAATCCGGGGTTCGAGCACATCGAGCAATACCGCGATGTGGAAACCCTGAACATCTATCGCCTCAAACGCAACGCCGGAGAGCCCGAAGCCGAGGCCATGGCGCCGATCATGCAGAAGTCCCGTGACAACGGGCGCACGCCAATGCAATGGAGTGCCGGGCCGAACGCGGGTTTCAGCCGGGCCGAGCCCTGGATTGGCATACCTGCCAATGCAGCCTTTATCAATGTGGAACAACAACAGAAAGACTCGACCTCGGTGCTGCATTACTACCGTCAGTTGATCGCCCTGCGCCGCAGCGAAGCCTTGATCCAGGACGGTGTCTATCGCCTGCTGTTGCCTGAACATCCGCACGTATGGGCGTACCTGCGCGAAGGGCAGGGCGAGCGCCTGCTGGTAGTCAGCCATTTTCATGGGAGCGACCGCGAGGTTGAGCTGCCCGAAGGGATCCTCACCGATGGCACGAAGCAGCGCTGGGTGATCGGCAATTACGAGGCCGCTGAGCATCGATACCGACGGCTGCGCCTGCGGCCCTACGAGTCGTTCGTGTTGCACCTGAGCGACTGAATACAACTTCCCCTGACCCAGGCGATGCCTGACAGCGAACACGTTGCGCCAGACGCATTGTGGGCCCTTTGTCGCCAGCCAAATGGTGGCCAAGTGGGGAGTCATGGAGCAGAAAAACAATAAGAAATGATGGAGAGGCGTATGAAAACAATAATAAACCGTGGCCTTGCCGCGTCCTGTATCTGCCTGGCGTTGCCATTCCCGGTTCAGGCCCTGGAGTTTTCCGGCTATCTGCGCAGCGGCGTCGGCAGCGCGACCAACGGCCGTTCTCAATCCTGCTTCCAATTACCTGGTGCGCAGACCAAATATCGGTTGGGCAATGAATGCGAGCAGTACGGGGAATTGGAATTGCGCCAGGATCTTTTCACCCTCGACGACGGTTCGGTGCTGAGCGTGGACGGTATGGCATCGCTGTACAACCGCTATGACCGCACGCCGACCTTTCAGGGTGAGAACGGCTCGGCACGCATGCCGCAGATGTATGCCCAATGGTCGAACATGCCCAGACTGAACGGCGGGTCGCTGTGGGCCGGTCGGCGTTACTACAAACGTAACGACATCCATATCTCGGATTTCTACTACTGGAACCAGAGTGCTACCGGTGGCGGGATCGAGGATGTGCTGATCGGCGGGTTGAAGTACAGCTACGCTTTCTCGCGCAAGGACAACCTTTACCAGAAAGATCCGGTCAGCCGGCATGACTTCAACGTCGCCGGTTTCAAGCCCAATCCCGGTGGTGAGCTGGAATTCGGCCTGAGCTTCATCGACCGGGCGGACCGTCGCGACGCCCACCGCGGCTGGGCCTTGACCGCCCAGCATGTGCAGCAGGACTTCCTGGGCGGCAAGAATAAACTGGCCTTGCAGTACGGTGAGGGTCCCGGCACCGGGCTGGGGTATACCGGCGACACCGGACTGGACGACGGCAACAAGAGTTATCGTCTGGTGGAGTTTTTCGATTGGCAGGTCACACCGCGTTTCGGCGGGCAGGCGCAGGCGGTGTATCAGAAAGACATCCGCCCCGACGGCGCCGACCAGGACTGGGTGTCATTGGGGGTACGCCCGGCGTATGCCATCACCGACCAGTTCAAACTGGTGGCCGAATTGGGCCACGACCAAGTGCAGGCCAGCGCTGGAACGCGCAAGCTGAACAAAGTGACGTTTGCGCCCACCTGGTCGCCCAAGGGGCCGGAATTCTGGGCTCGCCCGGAAATACGCCTCTATTACACCTATGCCAGCTGGAACAAGGCGGCCCAGCGCGCAGCCAATGAACTGGCCGCCGGTTCGGCGCTGTCGGATAGCGGTGTATTTGGCGGTGCGCGGCACGGTTCCAACGTGGGTCTGCAAGTCGAATACTGGTGGAAATGACCCGTGTAGCGCGGGTCGCCGATCTCTGCGTGCCCGCGATGCCAAAAAGAACAGACAGCAGCAGGTGAAGCCTCATGAACACAACTCAACCTTTGCAATTGCTCGCACCGCTGTCCGGTGTCCTGATGCCCTTGGACAGCGTGCCGGACCCCGTCTTCTCCAGCCGGGTAGTGGGAGATGGCATCTGCATCGATCCGACCTCTCAGACCCTTTGCGCACCGCTGGCCGGCGTCATCGGTACGCTCCAGGACAGCGCCCATGCGGTGAGTGTCACCGCGGACAACGGCGTCCAGGTGCTGATGCACATTGGCCTGGACACGGTCAATCTGGCGGGCAAGGGGTTCACCTCGCGGGTGATCATGGGACAACGGGTCGAAGCTGGCCAGCCGCTGATCGACTTCGATGCCGACTACATCGCCCTGCATGCGCGTAGCTTGATGACGCTGATGCTGGTAGTCAGTGGCGAACCCTTCAGCCTGCTCGGGGACGGTGCGGGTTGTATCGAGAGCGGTGCGCCGTTGTTGCGTGTGTGCCCGGCGGAACAAGGTCCCGTCGACGAGGCGCAGCAGGGTGCGGTGCTGTTTTCCAAGCCGCTGATCGTGCCCAATGAAAGTGGCCTGCACGCCCGCCCTGCAGCGGTGCTCGCCCAGGCAGCCAAAGGGTTTGATGCCAATATCCAACTGCATAGGCAGCAAGCCGGCGCCAATGCCAAATCACTGGTCGCGATCATGGCGTTGCAGACGGTCAAGGGCGACAGCGTGCAGATCAGCGCCGCCGGCCCTCAGGCCGAACAGGCCATCGAGGCATTGGAGCACCTACTGCTGTCGGGATGCGGCGAAACGGTGTGCGCGCCGCTGGCGTCGGAGCCGGCCATGACGGTCGAACCGTCGATGCCTGGCCGGCTGCGGGGCGTCTGCGCATCGCCCGGCTCGGCGTTTGGCGAAGTGGTTCAGATCGTCTCCCAGGTGTGGCACATCGAAGAGGCGGGCGTCGGCATCGAGATTGAGCAGGCGGCCCTGAATCAGGGGCTGGAGCAGGCGACTCAAGCCTTGAAGGCATTGCAGGACGAGGCGACGGGCAGTGTCCAGGCGCAGATCTTTCGCGCCCATCAGGAGTTGCTCGAAGACCCCACGCTGCTAGAGCAGGCTCAAGCCTTGATCAGCGCGGGCAAGAGCGCGGCATTCGCCTGGAAAACCGCGACCGAGGCGACTGCTGCGCTGTTCCAGCAAATGGGCAGCGCGTTGCTGGCCGAGCGCGCAACGGACCTGGCGGATGTCGGGCAACGGGTGCTCAAGCTGATCCTGGGCGTACAGGACGACGCCTGGAACCTGCCCGAACAGGCGATCCTCGTGGCTGAGCAACTGACGCCGTCCCAGACCGCCAGCCTCGACACCTCGCGCATCGCCGGCTTCGTTACCGTGGGCGGTGGCGCCACCAGCCATGTCGCGATCCTCGCCCGTGCACTGGGCTTGCCCTCGCTGTGTGGCGTGGCGCACGCCGTGCTGAGCCTTGATAACGGTACCCAGGTGCTGCTCGACGCCGACAATGGCGAATTGCACCTGAATCCGGACCAGGCCTTGATCGAGCAATTCCAGGCCACTCGTGAGCGGCGGCGCCAGCGGCATCAGCGTGACCTCGAACAATCGGCCCAGGCGGCTTGTACCCTTGACGGTCATCGAGTCGAGATCGGCGCCAACGTCGGGTCGCTGCGGGACGTGGAGCAAGCCGTAAGCCTGGGCGGCGAAGGTGTCGGGCTGTTGCGCTCCGAACTGCTTTATCTGGATCGTACACACCCTCCTGGTCATGACGAACAGGCGGCCCTGTACAGTGCCGTCGCCCAAGCCCTGGGGCCTGAGCGCAATCTGGTGGTTCGCACCCTGGACGTGGGCGGGGACAAGCCGCTGGCCTACGTGCCGATGGCTCATGAGGCCAACCCATTTCTGGGCATGCGCGGTATTCGCCTGTGCCTGGAGCGACCGCAGTTGTTGCGTGAACAGTTCCGGGCCATCCTCGCCTGTTCGGGGCTGGCGCGGTTGCACATCATGCTGCCCATGGTCACGCAACTGGCGGAGCTGCGCCTGGCGCGGCAGATGCTGGACGAAGAGGTCCGCCACCTGGGGCTCGAGCAGGCGCCGAAGCTGGGCATCATGATCGAAGTGCCGGCGGCGGCGCTGATGGCCGACCTGTTTGCTCCGGAAGTGGATTTCTTCTCCATCGGCACCAACGACCTGGCCCAATACACCCTGGCCATGGATCGGGACCATCCACGGCTGGCCAGCCAGGCCGACAGCCTGCATCCCTCGGTGCTGCGCTTGATCGCCCGTACGGCCGAGGCGGCTCGAGTCCATGGCAAATGGGTCGGTGTATGTGGCGCGCTGGCCTCCGAACCGCTGGCGGTGCCGGTCTTGCTGGGCTTGGGCGTGGATGAGCTATCGGTCAGCGTGCCGCTGATTCCGGCGATCAAGGCCTGCGTGCGTGAATGGAACCTGAGCGAGTGCCGCACGCTGGCTCAACAGGCCTTGAGCCAGGAAAGTGCCGAGCAGGTGCGTGACCTGCTGCGTACTTATTCATCCACGGCCGCCCCGGCCACCTTGGCCATGGAGTACTGAACATGTTCGACAAACTGCAACAGGCATTCTGGAAAGCCCTGACCCCGGACCTGATCCCGGATACACCCAAGCGGCCAGCAGCGGTCGAAGGGCTGGCGCCGGCCATCATTGCCGCGCTGGGCGGCGCGGAAAACCTCAAGTCCCATCAGCCTGTGGCATTGACCCGGCTGCGGGTGGAGTTGCAGGAGGTGGCGCGGATCGACCGGGCCGGGTTGAGCGTCGCGGGTGTGGCGGCGGTGATGACGCTGGAAAACGGCGTGGTACACCTGATCACCGGCTTGCAAGGTTGACTGTTCGGGGGCTGCTGCGCAGCCCAGCGGGAATGATTCCCCGCCACAAGAGCGGCTAGGTCGAGGCTCGTTCGGCGTCTGCGGATATGGCTTCGCAGCCTGCCTGATCCTCCACACCTCTGACCCATGGCGAGGAAACTTGCTTCCAGAAGCCTTGTGGATAACCACCATGGTTTTATTTTCATTTTTGCCGGCCTTACCGTTTCTCATCTGCGGGTGTATCGTATTCGCCTTTTGCGAGCCCCCGTGGTTCGCTGCTGATTCAATAGGTGGTTGCGTTCATGTCCTTTACCCGTCGCCAAATCCTCGGTGGCCTGGCCGGTCTTGTTGTTGTGGGCGTTGGCGCGGGAGGCGCATCGCGGTATTGGTTGGGTAAGCGGGCGGATGCCGAGGCCGGGCACGATTATGAGCTGATCGCCGCGCCCCTCGATGTCGAGCTGGTGGCCGGGCACAGGACCCAGGCCTGGGCTTTCGGGCCATCGGCACCGGGGACCGAGTTGCGGGTGCGGCAGGGTGAGTGGTTGCGGGTGCGTTTCATCAATCACTTGCCGGTCGCGACCACTATTCACTGGCACGGCATCCGTTTGCCGCTGGAGATGGACGGTGTGCCGTATGTCTCGCAGCTACCCGTGCTACCGGGCGAATACTTCGATTACAAATTCCGTGTGCCGGACGCCGGAAGCTATTGGTATCACCCGCACGTCAACAGCAGCGAAGAGCTCGGACGTGGGCTGGTCGGGCCGTTGATCATCGAGGAGCGCGAGCCTACCGGGTTCAAGTACGAACAGACCCTGAGCCTCAAGAGCTGGCATGTGGATGAGCAAGGGCAGTTCGTGGAATTCAGCATTCCCCGTGAAGCGGCCCGGGGCGGGACGGCTGGACGGTTGGCGACCATCAACGGCGTGCCGCAAGCGGTGATCGACCTGCCGGCCGGGCAGATCACTCGGGTACGCTTGCTCAACCTGGACAACACCCTGACCTACCGCATCAATATTCCGGGCGTCGAGGCGCAGATCTATGCGCTGGACGGCAATCCCATCGAGCCACGCCCGTTGGGCAAGGAATACTGGCTTGGTCCCGGCATGCGCATTTGCCTGGCAATCAAGGCTCCGCCGGCGGGCCAGGAACTGTCATTGCGCAATGGCCCGGTACGCCTGGGTACCTTGCGCTCGGTGCCCAACAACGAGGCGCCGACCGCCTGGCCACCCGCGCTGCCGCCCAACCCGGTGTCCGAGCCTGACCTGGCCAATGCCGAAAAACTCAACTTCAATTTCGAATGGGTCGGTTCGGTGTCGGTCAACGTGGACAACGGCAAGCCGCCGAGTCTGTGGCAGATCAACGGCAAGGCCTGGGACATCACCGACAAGACTTGCGCCGACCGGCCGATCGCCACGCTGAAGAAAGGCCAGAGCTACATTTTCGAATTGAAGAACATGACCCAGTACCAGCATCCGATCCATTTGCACGGCATGAGCTTCAAGGTGATCGCCTCCAACCGGCACAAGGTCATCCCGTACTTCACCGACACCTACCTGCTGGGCAAGAACGAGCGGGCGCAGGTTGCACTGGTGGCGGATAACCCTGGGGTATGGATGTTCCATTGTCATGTCATCGACCACATGGAAACCGGTCTGATGGCCGCCATCGAGGTGGCGTGATGCGCCAGATTCGTCCCGCCCGGATCATCGACCGCAGTCGTGACCAGGACTTCATGCGCGAAGCCCTGGCGCTCGCCGTACAAGGCGCGGCCCTGGGCGAAGTGCCGGTGGGCGCGGTGCTGGTGCAGGACGGCGAGATCATCGGGCGCGGCTTCAACTGCCCGATCAGCGGCCACGACCCCAGCGCCCATGCGGAAATGGTCGCGATTCGCGCCGCCGCCCAGGCTGTGAGCAACTATCGCCTGCCCGGCAGCACCCTCTACGTCACGCTGGAGCCGTGCAGCATGTGTGCCGGCCTGATCGTCCACTCGCGCATCGCCCGGGTGGTCTACGGCGCCCTGGAACCCAAGGCCGGTATCGTGCAGAGCCAGGGGCAGTTTTTCAGCCAGGGGTTTCTGAATCATCGGGTGATGTTCGAGGGCGGAGTGCTGGCAGAGGAGTGCAGCGCAGTGTTGAGTGAGTTTTTCAGGGCGCGTAGGGCCAAATCGCAAGGTTGAATACATAGCCCTGTGGCGAGGGAGCTTGCTCCCGCTAGGCTGCGCAGCCGCCCCAAACCATTCAACACATGGCCTTGGGAAAAACCAGTTGGCAGGCTTTACGGCAGCTGCGCAGCCGAGCGGGAGCAAGCTCCCTCGCCACAATGATTGGCAGCCCTGAAGTGAACATGGACTGGCTCACATAGGAGGGCTATTTACGCGCCACAATCACCGCCCGCATCGGCGCCGGCAGGCCTTCGATGGTTTTGCTGTGGTCCGCAGGATCGAGGAAGTCCCTCAATGACTGGTACTTCATCCACTCAGTGCTGCGTTGTTCCTCGACACTCGTCAGGCTCACGTCCACGCAGCGCACGTCGCTGAAGCCGGCGCGGCGCAGCCAGCGTTCCAGGGCCGGCACCGAGGGCAGGAACCAGACGTTGCGCATCTGCGCGTAGCGGTCCTCGGGGACCAGCACCTGATGCTCGTCGCCCTCGATCACCAGGGTTTCCAATACCAGCTCGCCGCCCTTCACCAGGCAGTCTTTCAGGGCCAGCAAGTGCTCGATGGGTGAGCGACGGTGGTAGAACACACCCATGGAGAACACGGTGTCGAAGCCTTCGAGGTCTGGCGGAAGGTCTTCGAAGGGGAACGGCAGGTGCCAGGCGTTGGGCTGTGACAGGTAGCGCTGTACGGCCTGGAACTGGCAGAAGAACAACCAATTGGGATCAACGCCGATCACTGTGTCGGCGCCGGCGCCGAGCATCCGCCACATGTAATAGCCGTTGCCGCAGCCCACGTCCAGGATGCGCTTGCCCTTGAGGTCAAGGTACGGTGCGACCCGCGACCACTTCCAATCCGAACGCCATTCGGTGTCCACGTGCACCCCGAACAGGTCGAAAGGGCCTTTTCGCCACGGCGACAAACCCATCAAGGCTGTACGCATTTGTGCTCGGGTTTCGTCAGCGCAATCGGTGTCGAGGGTCAGGCCATTCAGCAGGTCGATCTCGGTCGGTTGCAGGACTGGCAAGGCGTCGAGGGCGCTCTGCCAGCGCTCCAGGTCGCCGTGCCCCTTTTCCATCTTGCGGTCGAGTTGCGTCTGCAGCGTCGCGGCCCAGTCGGCCAGGGGCGTGCCGGCCAGGCGGCGGGCGAGGGGGGACAAATCGATCATGGCAGGGCAATCAACGAGGCGAAGTTCAGGCATTGGAACCATGGCACGACTTTCGAGAACCCGGCCGCCAGCAGGCGTTCGCGGTGTTCTTCGAGGCTGTCGGGCTTCATGACGTTTTCGATGGCGCTGCGTTTCTGGGCGATTTCCAGCTCGCTGTAACCGTTGGCACGTTTGAACGCCACGTGCAGGTCGGTGAGCAGGGCGTGCTCCTGGGCATCGTTGAAGCGCAGCTTTTCCGAAAGGATCAGGGCGCCGCCGGGCAACAGGGATTGGTGGATGCGGCTCAACAGGGTCGTGCGCTGGTCCGGGGCGATGAACTGCAGGGTGAAGTTCAAGGCCACTACCGAGGCCGGTTGGAACGTGAGCGCGAGGATGTCGCCCTCGATGACTTCCACCGGCAGCAGTTCCTGGAACATCGAATCCTGGCCGTTGAGGTATTCGCGGCAGCGCTCGACCATCGCCGCCGAGTTATCCACAGCGATCACCCGGCATCCATCGGTGCGCACGTGGCGGCGCAGCGCCTGCGTCACGGCGCCCAGGGACGCGCCCAAATCATAGAGCACGCTATTGGGCTGTGCGAACTGCGCGGCGAGCACGCCGAGGTTTTCGACAATGGTCGGGTAGCCCGGCACCGAACGCTTGATCATGTCCGGAAACACCCGCACCACGTCCTCGTTGAAGGCGAAGTCCGGCACTTGGGCCAGGGGTTGGGCGAATAGACGGTCGGGATCTTTGCTCACGGCGGTTCCAGCGGAATGGGTAGTGAAAAGGCCGGCATTTTAACCAAAAAAACTGTAGGAGCGAGCTTGCTCGCGATGGCGGTGTTTCTGAAGGCAAGAATGTCGACTGACGGATCGCTATCGCGAGCAGGCTCGCTCCCACATTAATCGGTGATTCAGTAAGGTTTTCGGGTGAAAGCCGACGCAGTGATCCCCCACTGTCCCAGCCAATAGCTGACGATGATCAGGTAAGGGGCGGTCTGGAAGGGTGATACGAACCGGTTGATACCGATCAGGCTGTCAGAGAACACGAACGCCGCTGCTCCGGCGGCGGCCAGCCAGGCGGAGCGCTGAGGGACATCGGTGCCCAGTCGGGCCAGTGCTCGCCAGAGCATGGCGCTGATGACCAGGCCGTAGACCAGCACCGGAAACAGCAACGGTCCGAGGCCACTGGAGATCAGGATAGCCAGGAGCATCGCGCCTATCCCCAGGGCCAAGGCCAGGGGCAGCAACGCCTGGCGGCGACAATCGCTCAGGTAGGCTTTCAGATAGGCCAGATGCGCCAATAGAAACGCGCCCAGCCCGAACACGAACAGATCCCCCGGCCAAGCCAGCAACACATCGCCGACCACCGAGAAAATCAACCCGAGGCTGATCCAGCGTCGGTATTCGCCGGGCGGCGCATCATGCAGCCAACCGAGCAGCGCCAGCACCGGCATCGGCTTGACCAGCAGGCACAGCAACGTGGCGTGAACGCTCAGGCCATACAAATAGGTGGCCGCACCCATCAACGCGAGGATCAGCCAACCCATGCTCAGTTCACCGCAATGGCGCAGTCGAAGGTTTCCACGGGTGGGACTTCAGGCGCCCAGGGTTGTTGATAAGTCAGGCGCAGGCGACCGGTGCCTGCGGCGAATGCCTGGAAACGCCAGGTCGATACGCCGGCGGCGCCAACGATGCCGGCGTCCTCCGGGTTGCGATACACCTCGGGGCCCAGGCTTTTCAACACGCCGCCGGCCGAATCCTGGATCGCCCAGCGATAACCGGTGGTGGGGTTGCTGGGCAGGCTCAGGATCAGGTTCTGTCCGCTATTGAGGCGCACCGGGCACTGGCTCAGTTTCTCCACGGTCACGTTGTGTTTCGGTTGCGTTGCGCAAGCGCTCAGCAGGGCGAGGCTCAAGGGCACGAGCAAGCGGGTGGGCGACATAAAGGCTCCGGCATTTGCGACGAATGGGGGAGCATAACCGAAGATGCTACGGGGTGTGTCAGGTGGAATGTGGTGTTGCTGATGACGCTATCGCGAGCAAGCTCGCTCCCACAGGAGACTTTTGGTGTCACAACATTTGTGATCCACACCAAACCCTGTGGGAGCGAGCTTGCTCGCGATGGGGCCAGTTCAGTCGCTATGTAACCCTCAGAACAACACCTTCACCACATCCGCAAATCGCTTGGCGAAGTGCACCGTGACGCCTTCCTTGAGGTAGTCCGGCAGTTCTTCGAAGTTGCCCCGGTTGGCTTCCGGCAGGATCAGTTCGTTGATTTTCTGTCGCCGCGCCGCGATCACTTTTTCGCGCACGCCACCAATCGGCAGGACGTGTCCGGTGAGCGTCAGTTCGCCGGTCATGGCCACGCCTTTCTTCGGCGGTTGGTTGCGGGCCAGGGAGAGCAGGGCGCTGGCCATGGTCACCCCGGCGCTCGGGCCATCCTTGGGCGTGGCCCCCTCCGGTACGTGCAGGTGGACGAAGGCTTCGTCGAAGAACTTCGCATCACCGCCGAACTGTTTCAGGTGCGAGCTGACATAGCTGTGGGCGATTTCCGCCGACTCTTTCATCACCTCACCCAACTGGCCGGTCAGCTTGAAACCGCGGTTGAGGGTGTGGATGCGCGTGGCTTCGATCGGCAACGTCGCCCCGCCCATGCTGGTCCAGGCCAGGCCGGTGATGACCCCGACGCCGGACAGCACCTGCTCGTTGCGGAACACCGGTTTGCCCAGGGAGGCTTCGAGGTCCTTCGGCCCGAGCTTGATGACGGCTTTCGGGTCGTCGATCAGCTTCATCACCGCCTTGCGTACCAGCTTGCCGAGCTGTTTCTCGAGCTGTCGCACCCCGGCTTCTCGGGCATAGCCGTCGATCAAGGCCTTGAGGGCGCTGTCGCTGATGCTCAGGCTGCCCTTGGAGACACCGGCCTTGGCCAGTTGCTTGGGCCACAGGTGACGCTTGGCGATAGCGACTTTTTCTTCGGTGATGTAGCCCGACAGGCGAATCACTTCCATCCGGTCCAACAGCGGGCCGGGGATCGAATCGAGGGTGTTTGCGGTGCAGACGAAGAGCACTTTCGACAGATCCAGGCGCAGGTCCAGGTAATGGTCGAGAAATTCGACGTTCTGCTCCGGGTCGAGGGTCTCCAGCAGTGCCGAGGCCGGGTCGCCCTGGTAGCTCTGGCCCATCTTGTCGATCTCGTCGAGCATGATCACCGGGTTCATCACTTCGACGTCCTTGAGCGCCTGCACCAGTTTGCCCGGCTGGGCGCCGATGTAGGTGCGCCGGTGACCCTTGATCTCGGCTTCGTCGCGCATGCCGCCGACGCTGAAACGGTAGAACGGACGCCCGAGGGACTCGGCAATGGACTTGCCGACGCTGGTCTTGCCCACGCCCGGCGGGCCCACCAGCAGCACAATGGAGCCGCTGATCTCGCCTTTGTAGGCACCGACGGCGAGGAACTCCAGGATCCGATCCTTGATATCGCCCAGGCCGGCATGATGCTGGTCGAGTACCTTGCGCGCATGCTTGAGGTCGAGCTTGTCCTGGCCGTACACGCCCCACGGTACCGACGTCGCCCAATCGAGGTAATTGCGGGTGACGGCGTATTCCGGCGAGCCGGTTTCCAGGATGGACAGTTTGTTCATTTCCTCTTCGATGCGCTTCTGCGCCTGGGCCGACAACGCCTTGCCTTCCAGGCGCTGCTCGAACTGTTCGAGATCGGCGCTGCGGTCATCCTTGGTCAGCCCCAGTTCTTGCTGGATGACCTTGAGCTGTTCTTTGAGGAAGAACTGGCGCTGATGTTCGCCGATCTTATTGTTGACCTCTGCGGAAATCTCTTTTTGCAGCCGCGCCACCTCGACTTCCTTGCGCAGCATCGGCAGGACTTTTTCCATGCGCTTGAGCATGGGCACGCAGTCGAGCACTTCCTGCAGCTCACTGCCGGTGGCGGAGGTGAGCGCGGCGGCGAAATCGGTCAGGGGCGAGGGATCGTTGGGACTGAAGCGGTTGAGGTAGTTCTTCAGTTCTTCGCTGTACAGCGGATTGAGCGGCAGCAGCTCCTTGATCGCGTTGATCAGCGCCATGCCGTAGGCCTTGACCTCGTCGGTCGGCTCGCTCGGTTGGTGCGGGTATTCGACCTCCACCAGATAGGGCGGGCGATGGTGCTTGAGCCAGGTGCGGATGCGTACGCGGGTCAGGCCCTGGGCGACGAATTGCAACTTGCCGCCTTCGCGACTGGCGTGGTGCACCTTGACCAGCGTGCCGTACAGCGGCAGCGCCGAGGTGTCGAAATGCCGCGGGTCTTCCTGGGGCGTGTCCATGAAGAACAGCGCCAGGGAGTGATGTTCGGACTTGGCCACCAGTTCCAGGGTCTCGGCCCAGGGTTCTTCATTGACGATGACCGGCAATACCTGGGCCGGGAAGAACGGACGGTTGTGGATTGGAATGATGTAGACCTTGTCCGGCAGGTTCTGGCCGGGCAGCGCCAGGCCGGTGCCGGTGGAGCTGTGTTCGATGTGTTCGGAATCGGCGTAGTCGTTCTTGGCTTCAGTAGAGTGCTGGTCGCTCATGGGGCACCTGCGCAATGGAGTATGGGTCTTAGATGGGGCAGGTGGGGGGTGGTTTCAATGGTGGGTGATTGTTAGTGGGTGTTTCATCAGCCGTTGTTCAGTTTTGCGACAGTTCGCAGGCAAAAGGGGTGATTGTGGTGAGAAAGCCCGCTTCCCCACCACATTGTGTTTCACGCGACCTGGTTCAGATCGTTATAGCGCGTTTCCTTCAGACACAGCACCGCGATCACGCTGAGTAGCGCAGCGGCGGAAACGTAGCCGCCGACATAACCCAGGCCACCCATCGCCACCAGTTTCTGGGCGAAGAACGGAGCGGCCGAGGCGCCGACGATGCCCCCCAGGTTGTAGGCCGCCGAGGCGCCGGTATAACGCACGTGCGTCGGGAACAGTTCTGGCAGCAAGGCGCCCATGGGGGCAAAGGTCACCCCCATCAGGAACAATTCAACGCACAGGAACAACGCCACGCTTGCGGTGGAGCCCTGGGTCAGCAAGGGCTCCATGGCGAAACCCGAGGCGATCGCCAGCACGCCGCCCACGATCAGTACCGGTTTGCGCCCGAAACGGTCGCTGGCCCAGGCCGACAATGGCGTGGCGGCGGCCATGAACAGGACGGCAAAGCACAGCAGGCCGAGGAACGTTTCGCGGCTGTAGCCGAGGGTGGCTACGCCGTAGCTCAAGGAAAACACCGTCGAGATGTAGAACAGCGCGTAACACACCACCATCGCCGCCGCTCCGAGCAAGGTCGGCGCCCAGTACTGGCTGAACAGCTCCACCAGCGGCACCTTCACCCGCTCCTGGCGCGCCATGGCATTGGCGAACACCGGGGTTTCATGGAGTTTGAGCCGGACGTAGAGGCCGACGACCACCAGCACCGCGCTGAGCAGGAATGGAATCCGCCAGCCCCAGGAGCGGAATTGCTCATCGTCCAGGCTCATGGCCAGCGTCAGGAACAGCCCGTTGGCTGCAAGGAAGCCGATGGAAGGCCCGAGTTGTGGAAACATGCCGTACCAGGCGCGCTTGCCTTTGGGGGCATTCTCGGTCGCCAGCAGTGCCGCGCCGCCCCATTCACCACCCAGCCCAAGGCCTTGGCCAAAACGCAGCAGACACAGCAGGATCGGCGCCCAGGCACCAATACTGGCATAGCCGGGTAGCACGCCGATCAGCGTTGTGCACACGCCCATGAGCAGCAGCGAGGCCACCAGGGTGGATTTGCGCCCGATCCGGTCGCCGAAGTGACCGAACAGCGCAGACCCCAGCGGACGGGCAAGAAAGGCGATGCCGAAGGTCAGGAACGACGACAACATCTGTGCCGTACCCGAGGTTTGCGGGAAGAACACCGGTCCGATCACCAGGGCGGCGGCCGTGGCGTAGACATAGAAATCGTAGAACTCGATAGCGGTGCCGATGAAGCTCGCGGTCGCCACGCGGCTGGCTGAGTTGGTCGGCTGGACAGGCACAGCGTCGTTGCAAGTGATGGTTGTCATGCGGTGATCCCTGACAGTCATGTGCTCCGTTGGAGCGAATTATTATGGTCGAACACCCAGGGATGTGGGCAGATGCCCTGTCGCTGTTTCAGGTAGGAACAGTCGCAGGGTTGAGGCGGATTTCGGCGATGGTCTGGCCGGAACCGGCTGAGTGCGGGGTAAGCACGGGGTTCGGGCGGTGCTGGGTAAGCGGGGTGAGTATAGAAAGGAGGCTAACGAATCGACAAGGGCGTTTGTACTCAATAGCGATGCCTGCGCAAACCCTGTGGCGAGGGAGCTTGCTCCCGCTGGGTTGCGCAGCAGCCCCTGTACCGGGCTCTGCGGTATGTCTGATTGACCGCATTCAGATGTGATGGGGCTGCTTCGCACTGGTGCGCCAGCTCGGCCCGGCGGGAGCAAGCTCCCTCGCCACAGGAGATCAGAGAACCGCAGGCACCGAGCTGTTATGCCACGCCAGCACCTGGCTGACGCGGTTGTCCACGGTCTCGACGATTTCCAGCCGGTAGCGGCCGATCTTCAGGCATACCGGGCTCTCGGGAATGGTTTCCAGCGCTTCGGTCACCAGCCCGTTGAGGGTCTTGGGGCCGTCACAGGGCAGGTGCCAGCCCAGGGTCCGGTTCAGTTCACGGATCGACGCGGCGCCGTCGATCATCAGGCGACCGTCGGGCTGGGGGTGGACGTGCGGGTTGTCGAGGCTGTGCTCGCTTTCGAACTCGCCGACGATTTCTTCGAGGATGTCTTCCAGAGTGACGATGCCCAGCACCTCGCCATATTCGTCCACCACCATGCCCAGGCGCCGTTGCTGCTTGTGGAAGTTCAGCAATTGCAGTTGCAGGGGCGTGCTTTCGGGGACGAAGTACGGCTCATGGGAGGCGGCCAGCAGCGCTTCCTTGGTCAGGCTCGCATCCGCCAGCAAGTGGCGGATCTGGCGGGTGTTGAGCACCGCTTCGACCTGGTTGATATCGCTGTGGAATACCGGCAGGCGGGTCCGACGGTTCAGGCGCAACTGTTCGATGATTTCGCCGATGGGGTCGTCCAGGTTGATCCCGTCGACCTCGCTGCGGGGCACCAGGATGTCATTGACGGTAATGTTATCCAGGGCATGAATGCCGGACATCGGCTGCAATCGACCGCCGTTGTGCTCCGGTTCGTGCTCGCTGCGCGATGGCGTAGGCGCTTCGTCATCGCTTTGCTGCACCACCTTGGTCTTGCGGGCAAGCGGTCGTAGCAACCATTGGCTGAGGCTGTTCAGCAGCCAGGCAAACGGATAAACAATCTTCAATGGAATGCCCAGCAAGGTGTTGCCCAGTGCCAGCACTGCATCGGCCTGGCGCACGGCCAGGGTGCGCGGCAGGTAATCGGCGAACACCAGCAGCGCTGCGCTGGTGCCCAGCCAGGCCGCCCAGGGGCCATTCTCCTGCCAAGTGAAGATCCCCAGCAGTGTGCCGATCACCATGGCCATGGCGCGACACAAGGTATTGCAAAGGATCAGGCTGGACAGCGGGAAGTTCAGCGTCGCCAGCGGCTTGTCGGTGGCGCGCGAGGCCTTGCGTTGGGCCCGCAGGTGCTGCTGCGCGGCTTCGATGGCGGTGAACAGCGCTGACCAGAGAATCAGTACGACCAACACGGCGAGCAGCGGCGCCACGGGCAACGTATCCATCAGAGCCGTCCGTCAGATGTGCAGGATGTATTCACGGACCAGCTTGCTGCCGAAGTAAGCCAGCATCAGCAGGCAGAAGCCGGCCAGGGTCCAGCGAATCGCTTTATGGCCGCGCCAGCCGAGACGGTTGCGGCCCCACAGCAACACGCTGAACACCACCCAGGCCAGGCACGCCAGCAGGGTCTTGTGCACCAGGTGCTGGGCGAACAGGTTCTCGACGAACAGCCAGCCGGAGATCAGCGACAGCGACAGCAGCGTCCAGCCACCCCACAGGAAGCCGAACAGCAGGCTTTCCATGGTTTGCAGTGGCGGGAAGTTGCGGATCAGCCCGGACGGGTGCTTGTGCTTGAGCTGGTGATCCTGCACCAGCAGCAGCAAGGCCTGGAACACCGCGATGGTGAACAGTCCATAGGCGAGGATCGACAGCAGGATGTGGGCGAGGATGCCCGGTTCTTCGTCAATGACCTGCACCGTGCCCGACGGCGCGAATTGCGCCAGCAAAACCGTCGCCAGCCCCAACGGGAAAAGCAGCACCAGCAGGTTTTCCACCGGGATGCGCGAGCAGGCCAGCAGCGTCAGGGCGATCACGGCCACCGCGATCAGGCTGGCGGCGTTGAAGAAATCCAGGCCCAGGCCGATCGGTGTCATCAGGTGGGCATAAAGACTGGCGGCATGGCCGAGCACCGCCAGCACGCCAAGCGTGACCAGCAGGCGTTTGTTCGCCTTGGCGCCGGAGGCCAGGCGAGTGCCTTGGTAGAGGGTCGCAGCGGCATATAGGCAGGCGGCGACGAGCGAGGCAAGCAAACTGGGTGACAAGGGGAGCATAAATCCTGTTAGGCAGGCCCGAAAGGCGCTGAGTTTGGCATAGAACCCCCACCGCACGAAAGACCGCCGGCACCGACAGCGAGGTGTACGCGGCCCGCTTCTTCGCTATAATCCGCGACCTGCCCACGCCGCAGGCTCGCCGAGCACATTTTTCACGGTCTGGGCCGCCATTATCCCGGTCTCATCTGGGCCTGAAAGGATCGCGCATGTTTGAAAACCTAACCGACCGTCTCTCGCAGACGCTGCGCCATGTCACCGGCAAGGCGAAACTGACCGAGGACAACATCAAAGACACCCTGCGCGAAGTGCGCATGGCGCTGCTTGAAGCCGACGTCGCCCTGCCGGTGGTCAAGGACTTCGTCAACTCGGTCAAGGAACGCGCCGTCGGCACCGAAGTGTCGCGCAGCCTGACGCCGGGCCAGGCGTTCGTGAAGATCGTCCAGGCCGAGCTCGAAAGCCTGATGGGCGCCGCCAACGAAGACCTGAACCTGAGCGCTGTGCCGCCAGCGGTGGTGTTGATGGCCGGCCTGCAGGGCGCGGGCAAGACCACGACCGCCGGCAAGCTGGCGCGCCTGCTTAAAGAGCGCAAGAAGAAATCGGTGATGGTGGTGTCCGCGGACGTCTACCGTCCGGCGGCGATCAAACAACTGGAAACCCTGGCCAACGACATCGGCGTGACGTTCTTCCCGTCCGACCTGAGCCAGAAGCCGGTGGACATCGCCCAGGCTGCTATTAAGGAAGCAAAACTCAAGTTCATCGACGTGGTCATCGTCGACACCGCCGGTCGCCTGCACATCGACGAAGAGATGATGGGCGAGATCAAGGCGCTGCATGCCGCGGTCAAGCCAGTGGAAACCCTGTTCGTGGTCGACGCCATGACCGGCCAGGACGCCGCCAACACCGCCAAGGCGTTTGGCGACGCGCTGCCGCTGACCGGTGTGATCCTGACCAAGGTCGACGGCGACGCCCGTGGCGGTGCCGCGCTTTCGGTGCGGGCCATCACTGGCAAGCCGATCAAGTTCATCGGTATGGGCGAAAAGAGTGAAGCGCTCGAACCGTTCCACCCCGAGCGTATTGCTTCGCGCATCCTGGGCATGGGCGACGTGCTCAGCCTGATCGAGCAGGCCGAGCAGACCCTCGACAAGGACAAGGCCGACAAACTGGCCAAGAAGCTGAAGAAGGGCAAGGGCTTCGACCTCGAAGACTTCCGCGACCAGCTGCAACAGATGAAGAACATGGGCGGCCTCGGCGGGCTCATGGACAAACTGCCGAACATCGGTGGCGTGAACCTGGCGCAGATGGGCAATGCCCAGGGTGCGGCTGAAAAGCAGTTCAAGCAGATGGAAGCCATCATCAACTCCATGACCCCGGCCGAGCGCCGCGACCCTGAGCTGATCAGCGGTTCGCGCAAGCGTCGGATCGCCATGGGCTCCGGCACCCAGGTGCAGGACATCGGTCGCTTGATCAAGCAGCACAAGCAGATGCAGAAGATGATGAAGAAATTCTCCGCCAAGGGCGGGATGGCCAAGATGATGCGCGGCATGGGCGGTATGTTGCCCGGCGGCGGCATGCCCAAGATTTAACGAATCCACGCATCGGCGCTCCTGCCGGTGCAGCCCACGGGGACGTGGGATTTGCAGCCAACCGCCTTCGGACGGGGGGCTGACTGGCCGTTTTCAACGACGGCTCCATGGCAGATCTGGATGGCCAGCCGATAGGCGCCGGAAAAAGACATTTGCAAAAGTCCGGATATTCCTTAGAATATGCGGCCTTTCGGGCACCTATGCCCGCTGTGCATTTAGATTTGCAGCACCGACTACAGGAACGATGTTCACATGCTAACAATCCGTCTTGCCCTTGGCGGCTCCAAAAAGCGCCCGTTTTACCACCTGACCGTAACCGACAGCCGCAATCCGCGTGACGGTTCCCACAAGGAGCAGGTTGGTTTCTTCAACCCTGTTGCCCGTGGTCAGGAAGTTCGTCTGTCCGTGAACCAAGAGCGCGTAGCCTACTGGCTGAGCGTTGGTGCACAACCTTCTGAGCGCGTTGCTCAGTTGTTGAAGGAATCGGCTAAGGCTGCGGCCTGAGCAATATGAACGCGACGCCAAAAGATGCTGACGACCTGATCGTTGTCGGCAAGATCTATTCTGTTCATGGCGTTCGCGGCGAAGTGAAGGTGTATTCCTTTACTGATCCGATCAAAAACCTGTTGGACTACAAAACCTGGACGCTCAAGCGCGAAGGTAGTGTGAAACAGGTTGAGCTGGTCAGCGGACGCGGGAATGAAAAGTTCCTGGTCGCAAAGCTCAAGGGTCTCGATGATCGTGAAGAAGCGCGTCTTCTGGCCGGTTATGAGATCTGCGTGCCACGCAACCTGTTCCCTGAACTGACCGACGGCGAGTACTACTGGTACCAGCTGGTAGGTCTGAAGGTCATCGACCACCTCGGGCAATTGCTCGGGAAAATCGATCACCTGCTCGAGACCGGTTCGAATGATGTCATGGTGGTCAAGCCTTGCGTCGGCAGTCTGGATGATCGCGAACGCCTGTTGCCCTATACCGAGCAATGCGTGTTGGCCGTTAATCTGGAAGCTGGCGAAATGAAGGTGGAATGGGATGCGGATTTCTGAACGTGGCTAGTTTGCGCGTCGAAGTCATCACATTGTTTCCCGAGATGTTTTCCGCCATCAGCGAGTACGGCATAACCAGCCGCGCGGTGAAACAGGATCTGTTGCAGCTGACCTGTTGGAATCCGCGGGACTACACCACGGATCGGCATCACACTGTGGACGATCGCCCGTTTGGCGGTGGTCCGGGCATGGTGATGAAGATCAAGCCCCTGGAAGATGCACTGGTTCAGGCCAGGACGGCAGCCGGGGAGGGTGCGAAGGTGATCTACCTGTCGCCCCAAGGCCGCCAGCTGACTCAGTCGGCGGTACGCGAGCTGGCGAATTCGGATGCATTGATCCTGATTGCCGGCCGTTATGAAGGCATTGACGAGCGTTTCATTGAAGCTCATGTCGATGAAGAGTGGTCGATTGGCGACTATGTACTGTCTGGCGGCGAGCTGCCGGCGATGGTCCTGATCGATGCGGTTACACGACTGCTGCCTGGAGCTTTAGGGCATGCAGATTCCGCTGAGGAAGATTCCTTTACGGATGGTCTGCTGGATTGCCCGCACTACACCCGACCGGAGGTGTATGCGGATCAGCGTGTTCCCGACGTGTTGCTAAGTGGCAACCACGCGCACATCCGGCGTTGGCGTTTGCAGCAGTCCCTTGGTCGGACCTACGAACGACGCGCCGATCTTCTGGAAAGCCGCTCGCTTTCTGGAGAAGAGAAGAAGCTGCTCGAGGAATACATCCGCGAGCGGGACGATAGTTAACAACGTATCGATGGTGAGTCCGACGACTTGCCTTAGGAGCACAGCATGACTAACAAAATCATCCTTGCACTCGAAGCAGAGCAGATGACCAAGGAAATCCCTACCTTTGCCCCGGGCGACACCATTGTCGTTCAGGTGAAAGTGAAGGAAGGCGACCGTTCGCGTCTGCAAGCGTTCGAAGGCGTTGTTATCGCCAAGCGTAACCGCGGCGTAAACAGTGCATTCACCGTTCGTAAAATCTCCAACGGTGTTGGCGTAGAGCGTACTTTCCAGACCTACAGCCCGCAAATCGACAGCATGGCTGTGAAGCGTCGCGGTGACGTGCGTAAAGCCAAGCTGTACTACCTGCGTGACCTGTCCGGTAAAGCAGCGCGCATCAAGGAAAAACTGGCTTAAGTCCAGCTTCCGATGCAAAAAAAGCAGCCTGCGGGCTGCTTTTTTGTTGCCTGCGATTTGCACTTTGCGCACCCTGCATAACTTCGGTTTTGCATCTTTCATGAGCGTTTATGCCTGCCATCGATCACCCCTTGATAGACCAGTTTCTCGACGCCCTTTGGCTGGAGAAGGGCCTGTCCGATA
The DNA here is from genome assembly GCF_052041925.1 of Pseudomonas sp. SMN5. Taxonomy (NCBI): domain Bacteria; kingdom Pseudomonadati; phylum Pseudomonadota; class Gammaproteobacteria; order Pseudomonadales; family Pseudomonadaceae; genus Pseudomonas; species Pseudomonas sp. SMN5. The sequence continues at coordinate 56,052 of NZ_JBKGGX010000006.1, read as the reverse complement.
ACACCCGTGGCGCCTATCGCAGCGACCTGGCGCTATTCAACGGCTGGTTGCAGGAACAGGACCTGGAGCTGATCAATGCCGGGCGCGAGCTGATCCTCGATCACCTGGCCTGGCGCCTGGAGCAAAACTACAAACCGCGCTCGACCGCACGCTTTCTTTCCGGCCTGCGTGGGTTTTATCGCTATCTGTTGCGGGAAAAGCTGATCGCGGTGGATCCGACGTTGCGCGTGGAAATGCCCCAATTGGGACGCCCACTGCCCAAGTCGCTGTCGGAGGCTGACGTGGAAGCGCTACTGGCGGCGCCGGACCTGAGCGAAGCCATCGGCCAGCGCGACCGGGCCATGCTGGAGGTGCTCTATGCCTGTGGCCTACGGGTCACCGAACTGATCAGCCTGACGCTGGAACAGGTCAACCTGCGCCAGGGTGTGCTGCGGGTGATGGGCAAAGGCAGCAAGGAACGCCTGGTGCCGATGGGTGAAGAAGCGATCGTCTGGGTCGAGCGCTACATGCGCGACGCGCGCCATGAACTGCTGGGCGGACGCCCCAGCGACGTCTTGTTCCCGAGCCGCAACGGTGAGCAGATGACCCGTCAGACCTTCTGGCACCGCATCAAACACCAGGCCAAGGTCGCCGGGATCGCCAAGTCCCTCTCGCCCCACACCCTGCGCCATGCCTTCGCCACGCATTTACTCAACCACGGCGCCGACCTGCGGGTCGTGCAGATGCTACTGGGCCACAGCGACCTGTCCACCACCCAGATCTACACCCACGTCGCCCGGGCACGGTTGCAGGATTTGCACGCCAAGCACCATCCTCGGGGATGAATGAGGGCGACAGCCACTATCCCTGTGGGAGCGAGCTTGCTCGCGAAGACGGCGGTACATTCAACAGCTGTGCAAGCTGACCCACCGCCATCGCGAGCAGGCTCGCTCCCACAATGATCTGTGGCGTCCGGTTATTTTGTGTTCGCCGCCATTCCCCTGTGGGAGCGGGCTTGCTCGCGAAGACGGCGGTACATTCAACAGCTGTGCAAGCTGACCCACCGCTATCGCGAGCAGGCTCGCTCCCACACTGATTTTTGGTGTCGGATTATTTTGTGTTCGCCGTCATTCCCCTGTGGGAGCGGGCTTGCTCGCGAAGACGGCGGTACATTCAACAGCTGTGCAAGCTGACCCACCGCTATCGCGAGCAGGCTCGCTCCCACATTGATCTTTGGTGTCCGGTTATTTTGTGTTCGCCGCCATTCCCCTGTGGGAGCGGGCTTGCTCGCGAAGACGGCGGTACATTCAACAGCTGTGCAAGCTGACCCACCGCTATCGCGAGCAGGCTCGCTCCTACAATGATCTGTGGCGTCCGGTTATTTTGTGTTCGCCGCCATTCCCCTGTGGGAGCGGGCTTGCTCGCGAAGACGGCGGTACATTCAACAGCTGTGCAAGCTGACCCACCGCTATCGCGAGCAGGCTCGCTCCCACACTGATTTTTGGTGTTGGGCTATTTTGTGTTCACCGCCGTTCCCCTGTGGGAGCGAGCCTGCTCGCGAAGACGGCGGTACAGTCAATGAGTTTCTTGAGCCAGGCCCTACAAAAAAGCCCCCCCGCCAATGTCTTGCATCACCGGCATTCGGCCACGCGGGGCTTACTGTGGTAGGCTTTGCCGGTTTGCACAGTGGGCGGCTGGAACCCGAATCTGCGGGTCGGCGTTTCCCCGTCTCATTTGTCCGCCTCAGGAGTCCCCATGCGTTTGATCCAGATGTTCACCGCCGCCGCGATTGCGTTGGCCAGTACCTTTGCCATCGCCGACGACGCGGCTGACAAGGCTATCCGCAAGAGCCTGGAAAACCTTCAGCTGGAAGTGCCAATAGAAGCCATCTCGGCCAGCCCCATGAGCGGACTGTATGAAGTCAAGCTCAAGGGCAGCCGCGTGCTTTATGCCAGTGCCGACGGGCAATACATCGTCCAGGGCAACCTGTTCAAGCTCAAGGATGGTAAGCCGGTCAATCTCACCGAAATGACCGAGCGTCAGGGCATCTCCAAGTTGATCAACGGCATTCCGGTCGCCGAGACCGTGGTCTACCCGGCGGTCGGCGAAACCAAGTCCCATATCACCGTGTTCACCGACACCACGTGCCCGTACTGCCACAAGCTGCATGCCGAAGTGCCGGAGCTGAACAAGCGCGGCATCGAAGTACGCTATGTAGCGTTCCCGCGCCAGGGCCTGGGCTCGCCGGGCGATGAGCAGTTGCAGGCGGTCTGGTGCTCCAAGGACAAGAAAGCGGCCATGGATAAAATGGTCGACGGCAAGGAAATCAAGGCTGCCAAGTGCGAGAACCCGGTTTCCAAGCAGTTCGCCCTTGGCCAGTCCATTGGCGTGAACGGTACGCCGGCCATCGTTTTGGCGGACGGACAGGTGATTCCGGGCTATCAGCCGGCGCCACAAGTCGCCAAACTGGCCCTTGGCGCGAAATGATCATGGGCGATCCGTTCTTGAAGATCACGGCTCGGCGAAAACCTTCGTCGGGCCGTTAAACACAAAGTCGCGTTGCTGCGCGGCTGTATTTCACGGCCGACCTTGCGTCGGCCGTTTCATGGGGAGTCAAGTGTGAATCCGGTCAAAGTAGGCATCTGTGGGTTAGGTACCGTCGGTGGCGGCACCTTCAACGTACTTCAGCGCAACGCCGAGGAAATTGCTCGTCGTGCCGGGCGTGGAATCGAAGTGGCACAAATTGCCATGCGCACGCCAAAGCCTCAGTTCCAGACGACCGGTATTGCGATTACCAACGATGTGTTCGAAGTGGCCACGAACCCTGAGATCGACATCGTCATAGAGTTGGTGGGCGGCTACACCGTTGCCCGCGAGCTGGTACTCAAGGCCATCGAGAATGGCAAGCATGTGGTCACCGCGAACAAGGCGCTCATCGCCGTTCACGGTAATGAAATTTTCGCCAAGGCCCGCGAGAAGGGCGTGATCGTGGCTTTCGAAGCCGCCGTGGCCGGTGGTATACCGGTGATCAAGGCGATCCGCGAAGGCCTGTCGGCCAACCGCATCAACTGGGTAGCCGGGATCATCAACGGCACCGGCAACTTCATTCTCACCGAGATGCGCGAGAAGGGCCGCACCTTTGAAGACGTGCTCGCCGAAGCCCAGGCCCTCGGTTATGCCGAAGCCGATCCGACGTTCGACGTGGAAGGCATCGACGCGGCGCACAAGCTGACGATCCTGGCGTCCATCGCTTTCGGTATCCCGCTGCAATTCGACAAGGCCTACACCGAAGGCATCACCAAGCTGACCACCGCTGACGTGAACTATGCCGAGGCCCTGGGCTATCGCATCAAGCACCTGGGCGTGGCGCGCAGCACCGCCAGCGGCATCGAGCTGCGTGTGCACCCGACCCTGATCCCGGCCGACCGTCTGATCGCCAACGTCAACGGCGTGATGAACGCGGTGATGGTCAACGGCGACGCTTCCGGTTCGACGTTGTTCTACGGCGCCGGCGCGGGCATGGAGCCGACCGCCTCTTCGGTGGTGGCCGACCTGGTGGACGTGGTTCGCGCCATGACCTCGGATCCGGAAAATCGTGTGCCGCACCTGGCCTTCCAGCCGGACTCGCTGTCGGCGCACCCGATTCTTCCGATCCAGGAATGCGAAAGCTCCTACTACCTGCGCATACAGGCCAAGGACCATCCGGGCGTACTGGCCCAGGTGGCGACTATCCTGTCGGAGCGTGGCATCAATATCGAGTCGATCATGCAGAAGGAAGTCGAGGAACACGACGGCCTGGTGCCGATGATTCTGCTGACCCACCGCGTGGTCGAGCAGCGTATCAACGATGCGATTGCCGCGCTGGAAGCGCTCCAGGGCGTCGTCGGCCCTGTTGTCCGGATCCGCGTTGAGCATCTGAATTAACCAAAGCTGCAAGCCGCAAGCTGCAAGCTCCAAGTAAAAGCCGATCCGCTGTCAACTTGTAGCTTGCAGCTCGAAGCTCGAAGCTCAAACCAAAGGTTTGCCCCCATGCGCTATATCAGCACCCGCGGCCAGGCACCGGCCCTGAATTTCGAAGATGTCCTGCTGGCCGGCCTGGCCACGGACGGCGGCCTCTATGTGCCGGAAAACCTGCCGCGCTTCACCCAGGAAGAAATCGCTTCCTGGGCCGGCCTGCCATACCACGAGCTGGCGTTCCGGGTCATGCGCCCGTTCGTCACCGGCAGCATTCCGGATGCCGATTTCAGGAAGATCCTGGAAGAGACCTATGGGGTCTTTTCCCACAACGCCATCGCACCGCTGCGTCAGCTCAACGGTAACGAATGGGTGATGGAGCTGTTTCACGGCCCGACACTGGCTTTCAAGGACTTTGCCCTGCAGCTGCTTGGCCGCTTGCTGGACTACGTGCTGCAAAAGCGCGGCGAGCGGGTGGTGATTGTCGGTGCGACCTCGGGCGACACCGGTTCGGCCGCCATCGAAGGCTGCAAGCGTTGCGAAAACGTCGACATCTTCATCCTGCACCCGCACAACCGCGTCTCGGAAGTGCAGCGTCGGCAGATGACGACGATTTTCGGCGATAACATCCACAACATCGCCATCGAAGGCAACTTCGACGACTGCCAGGAAATGGTCAAGGCCAGCTTCGCCGACCAGGGCTTCCTCAAGGGTACCCGTCTGGTGGCGGTGAACTCGATCAACTGGGCGCGGATCATGGCCCAGATCGTTTACTACTTCCACGCGGCGCTGCAGTTGGGCGGCCCGGCCCGCTCTGTGTCGTTCTCGGTGCCCACCGGCAACTTCGGCGATATCTTCGCCGGTTACCTGGCGCGCAACATGGGGCTGCCGATCAACCAATTGATCGTCGCCACCAATCGCAACGACATCCTGCATCGCTTCATGAGCGGCAACCAGTACGTCAAGGAAACCCTGCACGCCACGTTGTCGCCATCGATGGACATCATGGTGTCGTCGAACTTCGAACGCCTGTTGTTCGACCTCCACGGGCGCAACGGAGCGGCGATTGCCGGCCTGATGGACAGCTTCAAACAGGGTGGTGGTTTCAGCGTCGAACCCGAACGCTGGACCGAAGCCCGCAAGCTGTTCGATTCCCTGGCGGTGGATGACGCACAAACCTGCGAGACCATCGCCGAGGTGTTCGCCCAGACGGGCGAACTGCTCGATCCGCACACCGCCATCGGCGTGCGGGCTGCCCGGGAGTGCCGTCGCAGCCTGGATACCCCGATGGTCATCCTAGGGACCGCCCACCCGGTCAAGTTTCCGGAAGCAGTGGAGAAAGCTGGCGTAGGAAAAGCGCTTGAACTGCCTGCACATCTTTCTGATTTGTTTGAGCGAGATGAGCGCTGCACCGTGTTGCCAAATGACCTGAAAGCCGTACAGGCCTTTGTCAGCCAGCATGGCAACCGCGGCAAGCCTCTCTGACCGCCGCAACCTGTCACATTTTGAAGCCCGTCTCCTGACGGGCTTTCTTGTTTCTACATGCCAAACTGGCCGGGTTTTCGCCTTGGAGGAGGGCGAGTCATCTCGAAGGAAGTGCAGATGTCGTTTTTTATCAGAAGCAAGCCAGCGCTGAGCTGGGTGATGGGCCTGGCCCTGTTGTACTGGGCGCAATGGAGCAGCGCGGCACAGATGGCGGCCCTCGACACGCCACCGCCCGATGTGCGGCCGGTGCTGGATGCCCAGGAGTTGAAATGGATCAAGGAGAACCCGCGGGTCATCGTCGCCTCGATGCAGTTTCCGCTGTACCTGTTCAAGAATGAACTGGGCCGGTGGGACGGGCTCAATCACGACATTCTCCAGCGTATCGCGCAAATGACCGGGCTCGAATTCGTGCACCGGGAGTCATTTTCCCCCGATCAGTTGATGACGATGCTGGAGAACGGCGAAGCCGACATGACCACCACCCTGGCAATGAATGACGAGCGTAGGGATTTCCTGAGCTTCAGCCATGCCTTTGGCGGTTACGGCTGGGTGTTCGTCGGGCGTGATGGCGAGTCTGCCTTGCATTCCCTGGAGCAGCTCAATGGCAGGGTCCTGGCGTTGCCGGCGCGGCATGCCCTGGAAGCGGAAATCCGCCGTGACTACCCGGCCATCCAGCTGCGTACGGTCAAGACCAACAGCGAGGCGCGGGCACTGGTGGAAAGTCGGGAAGCCTTCGCGACCATCGAAAATGAAACGGGGGTGCATCTGTACCCCACAGGGCAGTTGCAGGTAGGCGCCAGTGTGGAGGGCAAATGGGAGCCGGATTACCTGGCCGTGCGCCAGGACCTGCCGTCGCTGCTCAGCATTCTGAATAAGGCCCTGGAGGTCTTCCCGGCCGAGGAAATGCGTGCCCTGCGCGCCAAATGGATGGCCGGCAGTGCGCCTGCCCAGGAGCCGTCATTCTGGAGGCGGGTGTCCGGTTGGGGTTACTGGTGCGTGCCGGTGGTGGCGCTATTCGGTTTGCTCTCGGTGTTGTGGAACCGCCGCCTGAAAATACAGATCGACCAGCGCCTCAAGGCCGAGGCGGTGCTCAAGGACCAACTGATGCTTCAGAGCGCCTTGATGGACGCTATCCCCGACCCGATTTTTATCCGGGACCTGGAAGGCCGCCTGATCATGTGCAACAAAAGCTATGAGGAACAATTCGCGACCCGCTTTGAAAGGCTGCGTGGTACGCGGCTGATTGACTGTGCCGCGTTCCCGCCGGCCACGGCCGAGTTGCTGCACGGGGAGGTCATGGAGCAGCTGCGCACCGGCCAGCCTCGATACATCGACCGCCAGTTGATGTTTCGCAGCGGTTTGCGGGAAATCTACCACTGGTCGGTGCCCTTCTATGGCGCCGACGGGCAATTGCGTGGCCTGCTGGGGGGCTGGATCGATGTCGGCCGCCGCTGGAGCCGCTCCGATCGGTTCCTGGCCTGAGGCGGGCCGATGCGGCTGTTGTCTAGCTGTCATATTCGACGCGCATGCTCGATTGAACGAGTTCCGGCGTGCCGGCTCGGTGCGCTAACGAACTTTCTACTGCGGCCCACGGTCACTTAGTGTGTACATGCAGTTGTTTTCGGACTATTGAAGGGTGAGCGAATGGAAAGTATCAGCCTATTGCTGGGTGAGGCTTTGAGCCCGTATCAGGTCACGCTGACTCCCTCTGGCGCCAAGGGCGAATGCCTGGTGACACTGAAGAATACCTCTGGGGCGATCATGGTCGAGCGCGTGTTCAACCAGGCTCAATTGACCGACAAGCGTCAGTTGACGGATGTCGTCGATGGCTTGCATCGCGATGTACTGATTGCCGAGGGGCGCCTGGAGCCTTGTGTGATCGCAGCGCTGCGTAACCTGGCCGCCGACAAGGTCATGGCCGCCCCGAATTGACTGAGATTGTGTGGGAACCTTCTTACAGTCTGGAGAGTCAGACTTTTTACCAACAAGAGCGAGCATTGTGCTCCGGTGCTCGTCGCTTGTGGTACGAACCTTGATATGGGTTACGTTTAACCCCGAGTTGTCTCCCCACTGCTCGGGGTTTCTTTTTGCCCGGCGTTTTGTCCGGCATTCAAGCTCCGGTGTGTGACGCTTTTGTGGGAGCGAGCCTGCTCGCGAAAGCGTCGGGTCAGTCGATTCGATACTGGCTGATACACGCTATCGCGAGCGGGCTCGCTCTCACAGTGGGGCTTTGGTAGTCATGGACCGTCGTTCGCAGCATGGGCCGTCAAATAGCACCGTCGCTACGTAGTTTGGCGATCTGTTGCGCGTCGTAGCCCAGGGCGCCGAGTACCTGATCGTTGTGCTCGCCCAGCCCTGGTCCGACCCATTCGGATGTCCCGGGCGTGTCGGAGAGCTTCGGCACGATACCTGGCATCTTGAACGCCTTGCCGTCGGGCAATCGGGCTTGCAGGAACATCTCCCGAGCCAGGAACTGCGGGTCGCTGAACATATCCTCGGCGCTGAAGATCCGGCTGGCCGGCACCTCGGCCCGGTTCAACCGTTCCATCACGCTGTCGAGCGGCAGCGAATTGACCCAGCGATCGATCACGCCGTACAGCTCGTCGCGCCGGCTGTCTCGCCCGTCGTTACTGGCGAGTTGTGGATCGTTGGCCAGGTCATCACGACCGATGATTCGCATGAAGCGCTTGAAAATCGCGTCACCGTTGGCGCCGATTTGCACATGCTTGCCGTCGGCGCTGGTGTGGATGGACGAAGGGGTGATGCCAGGCATGATGTTGCCGGTGCGCTCGCGGATGAAACCGAACACGTCGAATTCGGGCACCATGCTTTCCATCATGGCGAAAATCGCTTCGTACAACGCCACGTCGACCACTTGGCCGGTGCCGCCGTTGACGTCGCGGTGGCGCAGCGCCATGAGCGCACCGATCACACCCCACAAGGCGGCGATGGAGTCGCCGATGGAAATCCCGGTGCGTACCGGCGGGCGGTCCTCGAACCCGGTGATGTAGCGCAGGCCACCCATGGATTCGCCCACCGCGCCGAACCCCGGCTGGTCTTTCATCGGTCCGCTCTGGCCGAAGCCCGAAAGCCGCACCATCACCAGTCCGGGATTCAGCGCGTGCAGAACCTCCCAGCCCAGGCCGAGTTTTTCCAACACCCCGGGACGGAAATTCTCGATCAGAATGTCAGCCTCGCCGATCAGCTTCTTCAGGATCGCCAGGCCTTCGGGGTGCTTGAGGTTCAAAGTCAGGGATTTCTTGTTACGGGCCTGGACGAACCACCACAGCGACGTGCCTTCATACAGCTTGCGCCACTTGCGCAGTGGATCGCCGCCATCGGGCGATTCGACCTTGATCACCTCGGCCCCGAACTCCCCGCAGATCCGCGAGGCAAAAGGTCCTGCGATGAGAGTGCCAAGTTCGATGACTTTGACGCCCGCGAGCGGTTTGGCAGTAAGCGACATGATGGATCCTGTAGGACAAAAACGAACGAGAAGAGCGTTTTATCATAGGCCGATGCCGCCCGCCGCAGGTTGATGGTCGGCAATTCGTGGAATGGCCGCGTCATCGGTTAGACTTGCCGCCTTTCCTCGCATCAAGAAGCCCGTTCATGGCCCAGCCGTCCACGACCTATAAGTTTGAACTGAACCTCACCGACCTCGACCGCAACGTGTACGAGAACGTGAAACAGACCATCGCCCGCCATCCTTCGGAAACCGAAGAGCGCATGACCGTGCGCTTGCTGGCCTACGCCTTCTGGTACAACGAGCTACTGTCGTTTGGTCGCGGTCTGTCGGATGTAGATGAACCTGCGTTGTGGGAAAAAAGCCTGGATGACCGTGTGTTGCACTGGATCGAAGTGGGCCAGCCTGACGCCGAACGCCTGACCTGGTGCTCGCGCCGTACCGAGCGCACCAGCCTGCTGGCCTACGGCAGCCTGCGGGTCTGGGAAGGCAAGGTGATCCCGGCGGTCAAGGGCCTGAAGAACGTCAACATCGCCGCCGTGCCCCAGGAAGTGCTGGAAACTCTCGCCCAGGACATGCCCCGCGTGATCAAGTGGGACGTGATGATCAGCGAGGGGACGATTTTCGTAACCGACGACCGTGGCCAGCATGAGGTGCAGTTGCAATGGTTGCTGGGTGAGCGAGGCTAATCCCGGGGCTTTGATTCACTGAGCCAGAGTCAGGCTTCATTGTGGCGAGGGAGCAAGCTCCTTCGCCACGATCCAAAGCCGATATTCCTACACATCAAAGAGAAACACCCGTCACCCCATGCGCATAGAACCCCGCCAGCTACCCGAAACCCTGCCATTTCTCGGTGACCTGCCGCCCCTGTTGACCCGCCTGTACGCCGCCCGCGGTGTGCAGTCCGAAACGGAGCTGGACAAGAGTCTGGCACGCTTGATCCCGTTCCAGCAGCTCAAGGGCATCGACGCGGCGGTGGAACTGCTGGTGGTGGCGCTGGAGCAACGCCAGCGGATCCTGATCGTCGGCGACTTCGATGCCGATGGCGCGACGGCCAGCACCGTGGGTGTGCTGGGCCTGCGCCTGCTCGGGGCGGCCCATGTCGATTATCTGGTGCCCAATCGCTTCGAATATGGCTACGGCCTGACCCCGGAGATCGTCGAAGTCGCGCTGACCCGCGAGCCGCAGTTGCTGATCACCGTGGATAACGGCATTTCCAGCGTGGAAGGCGTGGCGGCGGCGAAAGCGGCGGGGCTCAAGGTGCTGGTCACCGACCACCACTTGCCGGGCCTGGAGCTGCCGGCGGCCGATGCTATCGTCAATCCGAACCAGCCGGGCTGTGAATTCCCGAGCAAGGCGCTGGCCGGTGTCGGGGTGATCTTCTACGTGCTGATGGCGCTGCGGGCGCGTCTGCGCAGTCTGGGTCGGTATGCCACCCAGCCCCAGCCGAACATTGGCGAACTGCTGGACCTGGTAGCCTTGGGCAGCGTCGCCGACGTGGTGCCCCTGGATGCCAACAACCGGATCCTGGTGCACCAGGGCCTGGAGCGGATTCGTGCCGGACGCGCCCGCCCGGGCATCAAGGCGATTCTGGAAGTGGCCAAGCGCGACCATTCACGCATCACCTCCACCGACCTGGGGTTTATCCTCGGGCCGCGCCTGAACGCGGCGGGCCGCCTGGATGACATGAGCCTGGGCATCGAGTGCCTGCTCACCGACGATTTGGCCCTGGCCCGGGAGATGGCTGCGCAACTGGACGGCATGAACCAGGACCGCAAGTCCATCGAACAGGGCATGCAGCGCGAAGCCATGGCCCAGCTCAAGGACCTGCCGCTGGAGTCGATGCCCTTCGGCCTGTGCCTGTTCGATCCGCAGTGGCACCAAGGGGTTATCGGCATCCTCGCCTCGCGGATGAAAGAACGCTATTTCCGCCCGACCATTGCCTTCGCCGACGCCGGCGACGGCTTGCTCAAGGGCTCGGGGCGTTCGGTGCCGGGCTTTCACATTCGTGATGCGCTGAGCGTGGTGGCGGCGCAGCATCCCACCTTGATCAGCAAGTACGGCGGTCACGCCATGGCGGCGGGCCTGACGTTGCCGGAAGCGAATTTCCCGCTGTTCGCCGAGGCGTTCGACGCGGAGGTGCGCAGGCAATTGCGTGAAGAAGACCTGACTGGTCGCCTGTTGTCGGACGGGACATTGGCGGTGGAAGAATTCCACCTGGAGCTGGCGCGGGCGCTGCGCCACGCCGGGCCCTGGGGCCAACATTTCCCCGAGCCGATGTTCCACGGCGTATTCCAGCTCGTGGAGCAGCGCGTGGTGGGCGAGCGGCACCTCAAGGTGGTGCTCAAGAGCGAGTGCGGCTCGGTGAAGCTCGACGGCATCGCCTTTGGCATCGACCGGGACATCTGGCCCAACCCTACGGTGCGTTGGGTCGAACTGGCGTACAAGCTTGATCTCAACGAATTCCGCGGCCAGGAAACGGTGCAGTTGATGATTGCTCATATCGAGCCGCGGTAGGCGAGGGGCCTTCGTGGCGAGGGAGCTTGCTCCCGCTGGGCTGCGAAGCGGCCCCTGAATTCCAGCCATCACATTGCAAGGGGACGCTGGCGCGTCCAGCGGGAGCAAGCTCCCTCGCCACGGGGGCATATTGCCTTCAGTGCAGCGCTGTCCCACAAGGCCAGGTTTTTAGTTCTGAACCCTCCCTTGCTTCAGGTTGTCGACTAGGCTCTAAGCACTGGTTGATAGCCCTTGTGACGTCTTGTCGATTTTCGTTGCCCGCGGGGGCGGGTGTTGTACCTTTTGTCACTCGTCGACTTTTCAAACAGAACCCTGGAGCCTGCCCACTGATTCGAGAGGTGCCCCATGAGTCTGCTGCTGGAACCCTATACCCTTCGCCAACTGACCCTGCCCAATCGCATCGCGGTGTCGCCGATGTGCCAATACTCGAGCGTCGATGGCCTGGCCAACGACTGGCACCTGGTGCACCTTGGCAGCCGCGCCGTGGGCGGAGCCGGGCTGGTGTTCACCGAGGCCACCGCAGTCACCGCCGATGGACGGATCACCGCCCAGGACCTTGGGCTGTGGAACGATGAACAGATCCAACCCCTGCAACGCATCACCCGGTTCATTACCGCCCAAGGGGCTGTGCCGGCTATCCAGCTGGCTCACGCCGGGCGCAAGGCCAGCACCTGGCGTCCCTGGGTGGGCAAGCATGGCAGCGTGAAACCGGCGGATGGCGGCTGGGTTCCCGTCGGTCCGTCGCCAATTGCCTTTGACCCGCAGCACACCCAGCCGGTGCAGTTGGACGAAGGGCAGATCGCCGGCGTGATCCAGGCGTTCGTCGATTCAGCCAAGCGTGCGCTGACCGCTGGTTTCAAAGTGGTCGAGGTCCACGCGGCCCATGGTTATTTGCTGCACCAGTTTCTATCACCGTTGAGCAACCAGCGACGTGACCAATACGGCGGCTCGTTTGAGAACCGCATCCGTCTGGTGCTGCAAGTCACCGAAGCGGTCCGGGCCGTCTGGCCCGAGGAGTTGCCGGTATTCGTGCGCGTGTCGGCCACCGACTGGGTCGAGGACGGCTGGAACCCGGACGAAACCGTGGAACTGGCGCGGCGATTCCGGGCGCTGGGGGTGGACCTGATCGATGTGTCGTCGGGCGGTACCGCTGCCAATGCGGAAATTCCCACCGGCCCGGGTTACCAGACGCGCTTTGCCGAACGGGTGCGCAAGGAGTCGGAGATCGCCACCGGCACGGTCGGCATGATCACCGAGCCGGCCCAGGCCGAGCACATCCTGCGCACCTGCCAGGCCGACATCATTTTCCTGGCCCGCGAATTGTTGCGTGACCCGTACTGGGCCCTGCATGCCGACGATGACCTGGGTGGGCGCAAGGCCGTGTGGCCGGCGCAGTACCAGCGGGCGACGCATCGCGACCAGCCGATTCATGAGTCGGATTTACGCGATTGAGTGAGTGATAAAGCGAAAAGCCCTGGCTATGTTGGCCGGGGCTTTTGCTTTTCTGCTCGGACATTCGGGGCTTGTGCCGGCCTCATCGCGAGCAAGCTCGCTCCCACAGGGGCCGATGTTGTTCACAAACCTGGTGAGCTACACAAGCCAGTGTGGGAGCGAGCTTGCTCGCGATAGGGCCATTCCAGGCGCTAAATCTATATCAGGGATACTTACGCTTCTCCGGCGCCGGCGGGAAGTACTGGTACAACCAGGTTTCGCTCAAGGTGCGGTCCTTGGTGCGAATGAACAGGCGCATCTGCACCGGGTCGACGCGATCGTCGGTGGGGTACCAGTCGAAGGTGATTCGGTAGCCCTTGATCGCATCCAGCACCAGCACGTTGAAATCCTTCACCTCGCCGTGGGAGCAGGTCACCACCGGTTCGATGCCGGTGCCCGGCGGCAGTTGGTCGAGGCCGCCGCCACTGAAGTCCACCGCGAAGCGGCGCGCCCAGACGGTCGGGTAGTGCTCGCCCGGCGCCCAGCCCTCGATAAAACCGCCCATACCCGAGCGGGTCGCGTCCACGTGAGCCAGGTCGGTGCTGACCGGAGGCAGGGCGCTCCAGTAGAGTTTGTAGCCGTAGTTCAGCGAATCACCGGCGGCCACCGGTTTTTTCGGTGTCCAGAACGCCACGATGTTATCCAGGGTCTCGCCGGTGGTAGGAATTTCCAGCAGGTCCACCGAGCCTTCGCCCCAGGCCGTCGTCGGTTCGACCCACAGGCTCGGGCGCTTGCTGTACCAGTCCACGGTGTCCTGGTAACTGGCAAAGTCGTGGTCGGTCTGTACCAGGCCGAACCCTTTCGGGTTGTTGTCGGCGAAGGCGTTGAATTGCAGGGTGGCCGGGTTGTTCAGCGGACGGCAGACCCACTCGCCGTTGCCACGCCACATGGCGAGTCGGTCGGAATCATGGATCTGCGGGTGAATGGTGTCGCACATGCGCCGCTCGACAGTGCCACAGCTGAACATGCTGGTCATGGGGGCAATGCCCAGTTGCTCGATGGCGGTCCGGGCATTGACGTGCGCGTCGACTTCCATCACCACCCGGGTCGGCTGGCAATCGATGTCAAACCGATAGGCACCGGTGGCGCTGGGGGAATCGAGCAGGGCGTAGACCACGAAACGGGTGCTGTTCTTATCCGGCGTCTCGAACCAGAACTTGGTGAAGTCCGGAAACTCTTCGCGTTTCTTGCCATAGGTGTCAATGGCCAAACCACGAGCGGACAACCCGTACTGGCCGGTGGCGTCCACGGCGCGGAAATAACTGGCCCCCAGGAATGAAACGATGTCGTGCCGGTCCAGCTCCGGTGCCTTGAACACCCTGAAACCGGCAAATCCCAAGTCGCCGGTCAATTGAGAGGTGTCGACCGTGGTTTTTTCATAGTTGAACAACTGAGGGCGGAAGTGCACTTCGCGAGCCAGTCGGGTCTTGGGGTCGACGCTGTACATGCGCACCGGCTGTTTGAAGCCCATGCCGACATGAAAAAACTGCACGTCCAATTGACCGTCCAGCTTGTTCCATAACGAGTGGTTGGCGTCGTACTGAATCGCATTGAATTGCAGGGGCGACATCATCGCCAGGGTCGGTGGCAAGACTTGCTTGGTGTCGACATAGCGGGTCTTGGCCAAGTGCCGGGCCTGGTCTTTCAGCGCATCGAAATCGAAGGGACGGGCTTCGCCGTCGGCGGCTTGATCCGTGGCCCAGGCGCGAGCGGCCATCAGTCCGGTGGCCGAAAGACCGGTATAGGCGGCGAAGGCCATGGAGGCCTTGAGCAGGTTCCTGCGATGCATAAATACAACCTTTCTCACAACCATCCCGTGCCGATCCTGGCAACAGAAAATGGGTAAAAGAGTTCGGACATACCTTTGGCCAAACGCGACGGACGCTAGAACAGATGCCTGAGAGCCGGATCGGTTCACTGAGGCGCAAAATCATAGGGGATGAGCGGGCGAGAAGAGAAAAGAAAGCGGGACTTAGTTAAATTTTCTTACAGATATTTCTTTTTTTATGTCGTTTCCAGCATTTTTTGACTAATTACTCTAAAACTCCCTTTCCACCGTTCGAATCGTCCCTATTCTTGAAGTGTAGGCAGTCCGATCCGGATTCCAGAAAGCGCTATCAGGTCAAACTCGACGTAAAGAAGGACAACGCTCATGACGAAAATACAGAGCATCGCTGAAATGCTGGGAATCTTTCCTGGCCTGACCCGTGTGCGCAGGACTCGACGACTCAGCCTGGAAGAACTGAAACTGGTGGAGCGCTATCGGGAACTGTCGGAAAACGACCGGATCGCCATGCGTTACCTGGTGGATGCGATGAGGAGTGTTTCGAGGTTTTAACAGAAGGCGAACGGCCGGGCCTGGGAGCTCGGCCGGCATCATTGCGTTGACCAGTCCTGAGGGCGCTCCGTGCGTTGATGAAGTATCCGCAAGACCTGCAACTGCCCGTCCATCACCCGATAAGGTGCAATGAACGGGTAGCGTGTCAGTACCAATTCGCGGATATCAGGAATGGGTGACGGACGGCCTGAGCCTGGAAAACGTTGCAACTGCCGCAACGTTGTCAGGATGTGCGTGATGACGTCGTCGGCGCCTTCAGTACCGATAGCGCCTTGGTAGTATTCATGAATCGAGTCCAGGTCACTTTGTGCTTTATCGGTCAGTAC
This sequence comes from Pseudomonas sp. SMN5, assembly GCF_052041925.1. Classification (NCBI taxonomy): domain Bacteria; kingdom Pseudomonadati; phylum Pseudomonadota; class Gammaproteobacteria; order Pseudomonadales; family Pseudomonadaceae; genus Pseudomonas; species Pseudomonas sp. SMN5. The sequence goes on along the minus strand of NZ_JBKGGX010000006.1, from coordinate 40,496 downwards.
GATGCTCGGCACGCTTTGCCCACTTAGCCTCTACGGCATCCAGGTCGGTCAGGTTTCCGGCATCGGCATCCGCGATGCCTTCGCCAATGGCTTGCAGATGCCAGGATTCGGCTTCCACATATCGAACCAGAGCACGCTTGAGGTGGTATTGACGATCGCGATCGGTGGCAGCAGCGAGCATGTCCAGCTGTTGGGCCAGACCTTCTTCCACACGAAAGGATAAAACAGGCGAGGCCATAGTAGCTCTCCGAGGTGTATACATTGTAGACACCGTAGGCCTTGCCAGGATTTCCGTCAACCGGCGAGCATGTACCGATCCGACGCAAACCTTAGCAAGACGCACCGGGAGTGGTGCTGCACATGTGTTTCAAAGTGCTTTGCAGCGTATTCAATGCTTGAACATCACATGCCGCACCACCGTGTAATCCTCGAGCCCATACATGGACATATCCTTGCCATAGCCGGAACGCTTCTGACCGCCGTGGGGCATTTCGCTGACGAGCATGAAGTGGGTGTTGACCCAGGTGCAGCCATATTGCAGGCGGGCCGACAGGCGATGGGCGCGGCCGATGTCGGCGGTCCACACCGATGAGGCCAGGCCGTATTCCGAATCGTTGGCCCAGGCCAGTACCTGGGCTTCGTCGAGAAACGGCGTGACCGACACCACCGGGCCGAAGACCTCCCGGCGGACAATCTCATCGTCCTGCTGGGCGTCGGCCAGCACGGTTGGTTCGAAGAAGAAACCGTTGCCCTCCACCGACTTGCCGCCAGTGACCAGGCGGATGTGCGGCTGGGCGATGGCTCGTTCGACGAAACCGGCCACACGATCTCGATGCTGGGCCGTGATCAGCGGGCCCATCTCGGTGTCCGATGCGGTTTGCAGGCCGTACTTGATACTGGCCACCGCCGCACCGAGTTTCTCGACAAATTTCTCGTAGATACCCTGCTGGGCGTAGATGCGGCAGGCAGCGGTGCAATCCTGGCCGGCATTGTAGAAACCGAAGGTACGGATGCCTTCTACCGCCGCGTCAATGTCGGCATCGTCGAAAATGATCACCGGGGCCTTGCCGCCCAGCTCCATGTGGGTGCGCTTGACGCTGTCGGCAGTGCTGGAAATGATGTGCGAGCCGGTGGCAATGGAGCCGGTCAGCGAGACCATGCGTACCTTCGGATGGGTCACCAGCGGTTGGCCGACGGTTTGCCCACGGCCGAATACCACGTTGAGCACACCGGCCGGTAGAATCTCTGACGCCAGCTCGGCCAGGCGCAGCGCCGTCAGTGGTGTTTGTTCCGAGGGCTTGAGCACCACGGTATTGCCGGCGGCCAGGGCCGGGGCGATTTTCCAGGCGACCATCATCAGCGGGTAGTTCCACGGTGCGATTGAAGCAATGACGCCCACCGGGTCGCGGCGGATCATCGAGGTGTGCCCCGGCAGGTATTCACCGCCCGCCGAACCGTTCATGCAGCGGCTGGCGCCGGCAAAGAAGCGGAACACATCGGCAATCGCCGGGATCTCGTCGTTCAGCGCGGCGCTCAAGGGCTTGCCGCAGTTGTCCGATTCCAGCTTCGCCAGTTCTTCACCGTGGGCTTCGATGGCATCGGCCAGCTTGAGCAACAGCAGCGAGCGATCCTTTGGCGCGACCTGCGACCAGCTATCGAAGGCGCTGTCGGCGGCACGCACGGCGGCATCGACCTGGGCTTCGCTGGCCTCGTTGATCTCTACCAGCACCCGGCCCAGCGCCGGGTTGAACACCGCCTGGCCTGGACCTTCGCCGGCGACCAGATGACCATTGATCAGCAGTTTGGTTTGCATGTTCGTGTCCTCGATGAAGCAGTCTTGGCCTGTAAAGGTACCCCTGTGGGAGCGAGCTTGCTCGCGATAGCGGCCCCACTGTCAACACCTTTGTTGAATATTCGTCAGTCATCGCGAGCAGGCTCGCTCCTACACTGGATAGTCGTCGTTGGTCGGTGGTTTATTTCCCACCACTGCCCGCCACACTCTCCCCGCCCCGAGTCAGGTAATAGGCGCCGAGTATCGGCAACATCGTGACCATCATCACCAGCATCGCCACCACATTGGTCACCGGTACATCGCGAGGTCGGCTCAGTTGGTTGAGCAACCATAATGGCAGCGTGCGCTCGTGGCCGGCGGTGAAAGTGGTGACGATGATTTCATCGAACGACAGCGCAAACGCCAGCATCCCGCCGGCCAGCAGTGCCGAGCCAAGGTTGGGCAGGATGATGTAGCGAAAGGTCTGCCAACCGTCCGCGCCCAGGTCCATGGATGCCTCGATCAGGCTGTGGGACGTACGACGCAGGCGGGCGATGACATTGTTATAGACGATCACCACGCAGAAAGTCCCGTGGCCGACGACGATGGTGAACATCCCGGGTTCGATCCCCAGGGTTTTGAAGGTAGCCAGCAGCGCGATGCCGGTGATGATCCCCGGCAGGGCAATCGGCAGGATCAGCATCAGTGAAATCCCCTGCTTGCCAAAGAAATCCCGCCGGTACAGCGCCGCCGAGGCGAGCGTGCCGAGCACCAGGGCGATCAGCGTGGCGAGTGCTGCCACCTGTAACGACAGCTTGATCGCCTCCAGCACATCCGGGCGTGAAAAAGCGATGCTGAACCACTTCAGGGTCAGGCCTTTGGGCGGGAAGCTGTACGCCGCGTCTTCAGTGTTGAACGCATAGAGAAAGATGATCAGGATCGGGAAGTGCAGGAACACCAACCCGCCCCATGCCGCGATGCGCAAGCCCCAGGACGCCCGCCCAGGCAAAGAAGCGTCAGAGTGCATCGAAAGCCCCCAGGCGCTTGACGATAGACAGGTAGATCGCGATCAGCACGATGGGCACCAGGGTGAACGCCGCCGCCATCGGCATGTTGCCGATGGCCCCTTGCTGGGCGTAGACCATGCTGCCGACGAAATAGCCCGGTGGGCCCACCAGTTGCGGCACGATGAAATCCCCCAGGGTCAACGAAAAGGTGAAGATCGAACCGGCCGCGATGCCGGGTACCGACAGCGGCAGGATCACCTGCATGAATGTCTGGCGCGGCCGCGCGCCCAGGTCGGCCGAGGCTTGTAACAGCGACGGCGGCAGACGCTCCAGAGAGGCCTGGATCGGCAGGATCATGAACGGCAGCCAGATGTAGACGAACACCAGAAAGCGCCCCAGGTGGGAAGTGGACAACGTGCTGCCGCCCACCCCGGGAATGCCCAGCACCCCCTGCAACAGCGCCCCCAGGCCCAGGTGCTGGATGAACCACTGCGCGACGCCGCCTTTGGCCAGCAGCAACGTCCAGGCATAGGCCTTGACGATATAGCTGGCCCACATCGGCAGCATCACCGCGATGTAGAAAAACGCTTTGGTCTTGCCGTTGGTGTAGCGCGCCATGTAATAGGCGATGGGGAAGGCGATGATGGCGCTGGCGATGGAGACCGCCACGGCCATGCTCAAGGTGCGCAGGATGATGTCGAAGTTCGAGGGTTGGAACAGTGCCGTGAAATTCGCCAGGGTCAGGTCCGGCGTGACCGCCATGGTGAAGTCGTCGAAGGTGTAGAAACCCTGCCACAGCAAAGTCAGCAACGAGCCGAGGTAGATCGCGCCGAACCAGATCAACGGCGGGACCAACAGCAGCGACATGTACAGGTTCGGTCGTCGGTAGAGCAGGTTGGACAAGCGTCGGGCAAAACCCGGCGTGGCTGTCCGGGGCAGGGCCGCTGTGTTCATTTCACACCCCGCCGCCGACAGTGTCGTGCAGCGCGATCATCGCTTCACGGGCCCAGCGCACGCGCAAGTGCTGGCCGGGCTGGTGCGGCGCACCGTCGTCGGTCCACCGGGTATTGGCCTGGCTCAGGTTCAGGCCCTGGCCGTTGGCGAGCTTCAATTCGTAGCGCGTGGCGCTGCCTTGGTACTGGATGTCGTGCAGCACGCCCTGGACTTCGATTTCATTGGCGGCCAACGGGCCGTCGGCGAAGCGCAGGTGTTCGGGGCGGATCGAGAACGGCTGTGGTTGCCCGCTCAATTGTTGCGCCAGTTCGCCACGGATCACGTTGGACGTACCGACGAACTCCGCGACAAAGGTCGTCAGGGGCTTCATGTACAGGTTGCGCGGCGTATCGACCTGTTCGATTCGGCCCTTGTTGAACACCGCCACCCGGTCGGACATCGACAGCGCCTCGGTCTGGTCGTGGGTGACGAAAATGAACGTGATGCCCAACTGGCGTTGCAGCTTCTTCAGTTCGCCCTGCATTTGTTCACGCAGCTTGAGATCGAGGGCGCCCAGGGGTTCATCCAGCAGCAGTACGCGTGGGCGATTGACCAGCGCACGGGCCAGGGCCACCCGTTGGCGCTGGCCGCCGGAAAGCTGCACCGGTTTGCGCTCACCGTAGCCGCCCAGGGCGACCATCTCCAATGCTTCTTCAGCGCGCCGGATTCGCTCCGGCTTGGCGACGCGTTTGACCTTCAAGCCATAGGCGACGTTGTCCCGTACGCTCATGTGCGGGAACAGGGCGTAGTCCTGGAAAACCGTATTTACATCCCGCTGATACGGCGCGAGTCCCACGGCCTCTTCGCCATGGATACGGATCGAGCCGGCGCTCGGTTGCTCGAACCCGGCGATCAAGCGCAGGCAGGTGGTCTTGCCCGACCCGGAAGGACCCAGCATGGAAAAGAACTCACCGTCCTGGATGTCGATGGAGACCCGGTCAACGGCGGTTACCTCGCCGAACAGGCGCGAGACCTGAGTGAATTGAACTGCGAGCGTCATGGTGCGGTGCTCCAGAAAACGGGCCGATGTAGGTAGCAGTTGTTGGAACCCAACCCGTGGCGAGGGAGCAAACTCCCTCGCCACAGGGTTTGGCGCGGTGCCTACCGCCCACCCATGATCGCAATGTAATCCTGGGTCCAGCGGCTGTAAGGCACGAACTTGCCACCCTCGGCCTGCGGGGTTTTCCAGAAGGCGATCTTGTCGAACTGGTCGAAACCGTTGGTCTTGCAACCTTCGGCACCCAGCAGCTCGCTGCCCTCGCACGCCGCAGGCACGGCGGGCAAGGAGCCGAACCACGCGGCGACGTCGCCCTGGACCTTGGGTTGCAACGACCAGTCCATCCACTTGTACGCGCAGTTGGGGTGCTTGGCTTCGGCGTGCAGCATGGTGGTGTCGGCCCAGCCGGTGGCGCCTTCCTTGGGAATGGTCGAGGCGATCGGCTGTTTTTCGTTCACCAGGCCATTGACCTGATACGGCCAGGCGCCGGACGCCACCACGCCTTCATTCTTGAAATCGCTCATCTGCACGGTGGTGTCGTGCCAATAGCGGTGGATCAACGGTTGCTGGGCCCGCAATAACTCCAGCACCGCCTTGTACTGTGCTTCGTCGAGCTGGTACGGGTCCTTGATGCCCAGTTCGGGCCTGGCCGTCTTGAGGTATAGCGCCGCGTCGGCGATGTAGATCGGCCCATCGTAGGCCTGTACGCGTCCCTTGTTCGGCTTGCCGTCGGGCAATGACTGGGGACTGAACACCACGCTCCAGCTGGTGGGCGGTTGCTTGAACACCTCGGTGTTGTACATCAGCACGTTCGGGCCCCACTGGTACGGGGTGCCGTAGGTTTGCTGGCCGACCACGTACCACGGTGCATCCTTGAGGCGTGAGTCGAGGTTTTTCCAGTTGGGGATCAGCGCGGTATTGATCGGTTGCACGCGCTTGCCGGCGATCAGGCGCAGGGAGGCATCACCCGAGGCGGTCACCAGGTCGTAGCCGCCCTTGGTCATCAGGCTGACCATCTCGTCGGACGTCGCGGCGGTTTTCACATTGACCTTGCAGCCGCTGGCCTTCTCGAAACCAGTGACCCAATCATAGGCCTTGTCGCTTTCGCCTCGCTCGATGTAGCCCGGCCAGGCGACGATGTCCAACTGGCCTTCGCCGGCGCCGACGGCCTTGAGCGGTTCGGCGGCCTGGAGGCTGACGCTGGTCAGCAGCGCCATGGTGATTGCGCCGGGCAATGCGGTCTTGTGCGCGTACATGGAAATCCCTCTTGCTTTAATGGTGGTCGGGGCAGGGGCGCGACGGTACGAACGGCCATAGAGGCCTGCTAACAGCGTAGTGCTGTTCTTTATCCAGGCAACATCTGGAAGCAAACTCGTCGCGGCTGCCGGGCACTTTCGATCTAGGCTGGTGGCCTTAATGGTTCGCTTGACCCGAATGTGTGGAGGTTTCAAATGAACACTCGTGGATTGCTCGATCAGCTACTCAAGTCCGGCCAGGAACTGCTGCAGAACAAGGCGGGCGGCGCACAGGGCAAGTCATCCGGGGGCTTGGGCGGGTTACTCGGTGGCTCCGGTAACGCTGGCGGCCTGGGCGGCATGCTCTCCGGCGCAGGCGGCAAGGCGCTGGCCGCCGGGGCCATGGGCCTGCTGTTGGGCAACAAGAAGGCCCGCAACTTTGGCGGCAAGGCCCTGGCCTATGGTGGCCTGGCGGCCCTGGGCGTCATCGCCTACAAGGCCTACGGTAACTGGCAGGCCCAACAGGGCAAGGCACCGCTAACCGAACCGCAGACACTGGACCGCGTTCCGCCGGCGCAGGTCGAACAGCACAGCCAGGCGATTCTCAAGGCGCTGGTGGCGGCAGCCAAGGCCGACGGCCACGTGGACGAGCGCGAGCGGCAGTTGATCGAAGGCGAATTTACCAAGCTCGACAACGACCAGGAACTGCAACACTGGCTGCACGCCGAACTCAACAAGCCCCTGGATCCCACCGACGTCGCGCGCGCCGCCGGCACGCCGGAAATCGCGGCGGAAATGTACATCGCCAGCGTGATGCTGGTAGACGAGGAGAACTTCATGGAGAAATCCTACCTCGATGAACTGGCACGCCAGCTCAAGCTGGAGCCGGGGTTGAAGGCTGAGTTGGAGAAGCAGGTGCGCGAGGCGGCTGTGTAAGGCCAGATTTCATCGATCTTCGGGCGAACATTATCCCCTGTGGGAGCGAGCCTGCTCGCGATAGCGGTGTGGCAGCCAACGATGCATTGACTGGCCCACCGCTATCGCGAGCAGGGGTTGTGTGTTGGCGCCAATACCTGTGGTTGCAGTTTTGGGGTGATTATTGAGTCAAAAATTCCCCGCTACCGCCATACAGACCCCACGCAACCCTCGGCTATACTCCCCACCATTTCAAAGGCCTGAGGTTTTACTGTGAAGAACTGGACGTTGCGCCAACGCATCCTGGCGAGTTTTGCAGTCATCATCGCCATCATGCTGCTGATGGTGGTGGTCTCCTATTCACGGTTGCTGAAAATCCAGGAAAGCGAAGAAAAGGTACGGGCCGATGCGGTGCCGGGGGTCTATTACAGCTCCATGATTCGCGGCGGTTGGGTCGACAGCTATGTCTTGACCCAGCAGATCGTCGGTCTTTCGGGGAACCGGGAAATCACCGCCGACGACACGGCCCGCTACCAGGGCTTCGAGCGGCACCTGCGCGAAGAAATACAGAACTATCAGAAGCTGATCCAGAACCCTGCCGACCAGGCCTCCTTCGATGAGTTCGAGGCCCAGCACCAAGCGTTCAACCTGGCCATGGCGAAGGTCTTGGATCTGTACCAGCGCAAGGACTACGAAGGAGCGCGGCAGGCACTGGAGAAGGAGCTGACGCCGGCCTGGATTGGCGGGCGCACGCACTTGAATCACATCATCGAGCGCAACCGTGAACTGGCGCAAAGCGCGACCGAGACCATCGGCGATGCTGTCACCGCGGCCAAGGTCGCCATGGGCCTGTCGTTTCTCGTCGCACTGGTCATCGCTTTGCTCTGCGGCTTGCTGTTGATGCGCGCGATCATGGCGCCGATGAATCGCATCGTCGAGATCCTCGAAGTCATGCGCACGGGCGACCTGAGCGGGCGCCTGAACCTGGCGCGCAAGGACGAATTCGGCGCGGTGGAGACCGGTTTCAACGACATGATGACCGAGCTGACGGCGCTGGTCTCCCAGGCCCAGCGTTCCTCGGTGCAGGTCACCACCTCGGTGACCGAGATCGCCGCCACTTCCCGCGAGCAACAGGCCACGGCCACCGAAACCGCCGCCACCACTACCGAGATCGGCGCGACCTCCAGGGAAATCGCCGCCACTTCTCGGGACCTGGTGCGCACCATGACCGAAGTGTCCACTGCCGCCGACCAGGCCTCGGTAGCTGCCGGCTCCGGCCAGCAAGGCCTGGCGCGGATGGAGGAAACCATGCACTCGGTGATGGGCGCCGCCGACCTGGTGAACGCCAAGCTGGCGATCCTCAACGAGAAGGCCGGCAACATCAACCAGGTGGTGACCACCATCGTCAAGGTGGCTGACCAGACCAATCTGCTGTCGCTCAACGCCGCCATCGAAGCCGAGAAGGCTGGTGAATACGGACGCGGTTTCGCCGTGGTCGCCACGCAAGTGCGGCGGCTGGCTGACCAGACGGCCGTGGCAACCTATGACATCGAGCAAATGGTCCGTGAGATCCAGTCCGCCGTTTCGGCCGGCGTAATGGGCATGGACAAGTTCTCCGAAGAGGTGCGCCGGGGCATGGCCGAAGTGCAGCAGGTGGGCGAGCAACTGTCGCAGATCATCCATCAGGTCCAGGCCCTTGCACCGCGGGTGCTGATGGTCAACGAGGGCATGCAGGCCCAGGCCACCGGCGCCGAGCAGATCAACCATGCCCTGGTGCAACTGGGCGATGCCAGCAGCCAGACGGTGGAGTCGCTGCGCCAGGCCAGTTCCGCCATCGACGAGCTGAGCCAGGTGGCCGTAGGGCTGCGCAGCGGCGTCTCGCGTTTCAAAATCTGATGGGCGAATCAGAGACCAGGCGCGGTGCGGCGCCGGCGGCCCGCCAGGCGTTGTTCCTGGTGTTCTGCATCGGCGGCGAACGCTATGCCCTGCAGGCCACCGATGTCGTGGAGGTGTTGCCGCGCCTGTCCCTCAAGCCCATTGCCCGAGCGCCGTCCTGGGTGGCGGGTGTGTTTGCCTGGCGCGGGACCGTAGTACCGGTGATCGACCTCTGTGCCTTGACGTTCGGGCGGCGCGCCGAGGCCCGTACCAGCACGCGCCTGGTGCTGGTCAACTATCGACCCGACGTCGAGCCAACGGCGCGAGTGTTGGGGCTGATCCTCGAACAAGCCACCGACACGTTGCGCTGTGACCCGGCGGATTTTCAGCCCTATGGCCTGGAAAACCGCCAAGCGCCGTATCTCGGCCCGGTGCGCGAAGATGCTCAAGGATTGCTGCAATGGGTGCGGGTCAACGACCTGCTGGACGAGTCGGTCCGCGCCATGTTGTTCCCTACGCCTGCGCTGAACCTCGATGATTTCGAGGACCTGACATGAACAACGACCAGCGTTTTTTCGATTTTCTCAAGGAGCGCATCGGCCTGGATGTAACGTCCGTCGGCACCGCTATCATCGAGCGGGCGTTGCGCCAGCGTACCGCTGCCGTGCCCGGACGGTCCGCCGATGATTATTGGCAGTGCCTGCAACATTCCGCACAGGAACAACAGGCGCTGATCGAGGCGGTGATCGTCCCGGAGACCTGGTTCTTCCGCTATCCGGAATCCTTTGCGACCCTCGCCAGGCTGGCGCTCAAGCGCCTCGCCGAGATCAGGCACCTGCGAGCCTTGCGCATCCTCAGTCTGCCGTGTTCCACCGGTGAAGAGCCTTATTCCATTGCCATGGCGCTGCTTGACGCAGGCCTTGGGGCCCATCAATTCAAGGTGGACGGGCTGGACGTCAGCCCCGCGTCGGTGGAGCGTGCGCGGCAGGCACTGTATGGCAGGAACTCCTTCCGTGGCGCAGACCTGGTGTTCCGCGAACGGCATTTCACCGCCGAAAACGAGGGCTATCGCCTCAGCGAGCGGGTGCGGGAACAGGTCCGTTTGCAGGTGGGGAACCTGTTGGATCCGGCCTTGCTGGCGAACGAAGCGCCCTACGATTTCGTGTTCTGTCGCAACCTGCTGATCTATTTCGACCAACCGACTCAGCAGCAGGTGTTCGAAGTGCTCAAGCGCCTGACGCATCAGGACGGCGTGTTGTTCATCGGCCCCGCCGAAGGCAGTTTGCTGGGCCGCCTGGGCATGCGCTCGATCGGGGTGGCCCAGTCGTTCGCCTTCAGCCGCCAGGGTGTGCCCGAATCGCAGCCTCAGCCACAGCCGGCGTTGATGCCGACGCCGTTGCCGGTTCGCCAGCCTGCGGCCCGGGTCGTTCCGGCGCCGGTCCGGCCCCGCCCGTTTGCCACCAGTACCGCGCCGATCGCCGTGCCCAAGGGCAGCGACGCCGCGACCTTGCTGGCGCAGATTACCGCCCTGGCCAACAGTGGCAAGAGCGCCGAGGCCCGCGCCGCCTGCGAGCACTACCTGCGCAACCACGAACCCAAGGCCCAGGTGTTCTACTGGCTGGGGCTGCTCAGCGACATGGCCGGCAGTGCGCTTGAAGCCCAGGGCTTTTATCGCAAGGCACTTTATCTCGAACCGCAGCATGCCGAGGCCCTGGTGCATCTGGCGGCGCTGCTGGCTTCTCAGGGAGACGCGGCCGGAGCCCGTCGATTGCAGGATCGCGCTGCCCGCAGCGGGCGCGCGACAGACAGTGAGCGTAAACGATGAGCGGTTCGGCTCCTTACAAGGTCACCCACGATGAGGCCCAGGTCATCGACGATTGCTGGAACCGCATCGGGGTGCACGGCGACAAATCCTGCCCATTGCTGGCCGAGCATATCCATTGCCGCAACTGCTCGGTGTATTCGGCTGCCGCGACCCGGCTGCTGGACCGCTATGCCTTGCAGCAAGAGGATCGGCAACCGGCCCGCGCTGCGCCGGACAGCGAGATTGTCACGCGTTCGCTGTTGATGTTTCGCCTTGGCGAGGAGTGGTTGGGCCTGACCACTCGCAGCCTGGTGGAAGTGGCGCCGTTGCAGCCGATCCACTCCTTGTCCCACCAGCGCTCGCGAGCCTTGCTGGGCGTGGCGAACGTGCGCGGCGCCCTGGTGGCCTGCCTGTCGCTGGTGGAATTGCTGGATCTGGAACCCGGCGCGGCGGTGCAGGCCGGCGCAAGGATCATGCCGCGCATGTTGATTGTCGCCGCCAAGGGCGGGCCGGTGGTGGTGCCGGTGGACGAAGTGGACGGTATCCATGCCATCGACGAGCGGATCCTGGCGAGTGCTTCGCAATCGGCGGGCAAATACACCCGCGGCGTACTGCCCTACAAGGGGCGCAGCCTGCGCTGGCTGGACGAGGAACAGTTGCTCGCCGCCGTGGCCCGGAGCCTGTCATGACCCCTGACCAGATGCGCGACGCCTCGCTGTTGGAACTGTTCAGCCTGGAAGCCGAGGCCCAGGTCCAGGTGCTCAGTACCGGATTGCTGGCCCTGGAACGTGATCCGACCCAGGCCGAATACCTGGAATCGTGCATGCGCGCGGCGCATTCGCTCAAGGGCGCGGCGCGCATCGTCGGCGTAGACGCCGGGGTCAGCGTGGCGCACGTCATGGAAGATTGCCTGGTCGGCGCCCAGCAGCGGCGCCTGGTGCTGAGTGCCGAACACATCGATGCCTTGCTGCGAGGCACCGACCTGCTGACGCGTATCGCTACACCGGGCAACGACGTGGGCGCGCCGGACATTGAGGCCTATGTGGCGATGATGACGCGTCTGGTTGACCCGGATGCGCCGCAGGTTCCCCTGGTGGCGCAGACTCCGGTGGCGCCGACGGAAATCCAGACGCCCGTCGAACCGGTGCGTGTCGAGGTGCCTGAAGCAGCACTCGATGCGCCAACGGAACCAGCCCCCCGCAACAGGCGGGTCACCGACAGTGGCGAGCGGATCCTGCGCGTCACCGCTGAACGCTTGAACAGCTTGCTCGACCTGTCGAGCAAATCCCTGGTGGAAACCCAGCGCCTGCAACCCTGGCTTGCGGCGATGCAGCGGCTCAAGCGCCAGCAAAGCAACGGCCTGCGAGCCCTTGAAGCGCTGAACGTGCACCTCAAGGACCACGCGCTGAGCCTGCAAGCCCAGGAGGCCCTTGGCGATGCCCGGCGGATGCTGGCTGAAACCCAGCAATTGCTGACGGACAAGACCGCCGAGCTGGACGAGTTCGCCTGGCAGGCCGGCCAGCGTGCCCAGGTGCTGTATGACACGGCGCTGGCCTGCCGCATGCGTCCGTTTGCCGATGTGCTCTCGGGCCAGGTGCGCATGGTTCGCGACCTGGGTCGCAGCCTGGGCAAACAGGTACGCCTGGAAGTCGAAGGCGAGAAAACCCAGGTCGACCGTGACGTGCTGGAAAAACTCGAAGCGCCGCTGACCCATCTGCTGCGTAACGCAGTCGACCATGGTATCGAGAGCCCGGAACAGCGGATGCTGGCCGGCAAGCCCGCCGAAGGCGTGATTCGCCTGCGCGCCTCCCATCAGGCCGGCCTGCTGGTACTGGAGCTGGCGGACGATGGCGCTGGCGTGGACCTGGAAAAGGTCCGCCGCAGCGTCGTCGAGCGCGGCCTTTCTCCCGAGCACACCGCCGCCAGCCTGAGCGAAGAGGAGCTGCTGACCTTCCTGTTCCTGCCCGGTTTCAGCCTGCGGGACAAAGTCACCGAAGTTTCGGGGCGGGGCGTGGGCCTCGATGCCGTCCAGCACATGGTCCGGCAGTTGCGCGGTGCGGTGGTGCTGGAGCAGACGGCGGGCGAGGGCAGTCGTTTCCATCTCGAAGTGCCGCTGACGCTGTCGGTGGTGCGCAGCCTGGTGGTGGAGGTCGGCGGTGAAGCCTACGCCTTCCCCCTGGCCCACATCGAGCGCATGTGCGACCTGGCCCCGGAAGATATCGTCCAGGTCGAGGGGCGCCAGCATTTCTGGCACGAAGGCCGGCATGTCGGGCTGGTCGCGGCGAGCCAGTTGCTCAATCGCCCGGCGACCCAGAACAGCGGCCAGACCCTCAAGGTCGTGGTGATCCGAGAGCGCGAGACGATCTACGGCGTGGCGGTGGAGCGGTTCATCGGCGAGCGGACCCTGGTGGTCCTGCCGCTGGACGAACGCCTGGGCAAGGTCCAGGACATTTCCGCCGGGGCCTTGCTGGACGACGGTTCGGTGGTGTTGATCATCGACGTCGAAGACCTGCTGCGCTCGGTGGACAAGTTGCTCGACACCGGGCGCCTGGAACGCATCGCCCGGCAGAACCAGGCCCAGGCCCCGCGCAAGCGGATCCTGGTGGTGGACGACTCGCTGACCGTACGCGAGCTGCAACGCAAGCTGTTGCGGGGGCGCGGCTACGACGTGGCGGTGGCGGTGGACGGCATGGACGGTTGGAACGCCTTGCGCTCGGAAGAGTTCGATCTGCTGATCACCGACATCGACATGCCGCGCATGGACGGTATCGAACTGGTCTCGCTGCTGCGGCGCGACAACCGCCTGCAATCGTTGCCGGTGATGGTGGTGTCCTACAAGGATCGCGAGGAAGATCGCCGTCGTGGCCTGGACGCCGGAGCCGACTATTATCTAGCCAAGGCGAGTTTCCACGACGACGCCTTGCTCGATGCCGTGGTCGAATTGATTGGAGGGGCCCGCGCTTGAAGATCGCCATCGTCAATGACATGCCCCTGGCGGTCGAAGCCCTGCGCCGCGCCCTGGCGTTCGAGCCGGCGCACCAGTTGGTCTGGGTGGCCGCCAACGGCGCCGAAGCGGTGCAACGCAGCGCCGAATATACCCCGGACCTGATCCTGATGGACCTGTTCATGCCGATCATGGATGGGGTGGAGGCCACCCGGCGGATCATGGCCGAGACGCCATGTGCCATTTTGATCGTCACCGGTGACAGTCAGCAGAACGTCCACCGCGTGTTCGAGGCCATGGGCCACGGCGCACTGGATGTCGTCGATACGCCGCCCCTCGGGGTCGGCAAGCCGCAGGACGCCGCGGCACCGCTGCTGCGCAAGATCACCAACATCGGCTGGTTGATCGGTGAGCGCAACAAGCATGAGCGCCCGGCTCAGGCGGCCCAGCGTTGCGCCGTGTCGCGCAACAGCCTGGTAGCGATCGGTTCATCGGCGGGCGGGCCGGCGGCGCTGGAGGTGCTGCTCAAGGCACTGCCTCGCAACTTCGAACCGGCCATCGTGCTGGTCCAGCATGTGGACGAGGTGTTTGCCGCCGGCATGGCGCAGTGGCTGGGTAGCGCGTCGGGCCATAAGGTTCGCCTGGCGGTGCACGGCGAGACGCCACAAAGCGGCACGGTGCTGCTGGCCGGGACCAATCACCATCTGCGTTTGTTGAAGGACGGCACCCTGGCTTACACCGCCGAGCCGGTGAACGAGATCTACCGACCCTCCATCGATGTGTTCTTCGAAAGTGTCGCCCAGTTCTGGAGCGGTGACGCAGTAGGCGTCCTGCTCACCGGGATGGGGCGCGACGGTGCCCAAGGGCTTAGACTCATGCGCCAGCAAGGCTGCGTGACCATCGCCCAGGACCAGCGCAGCAGCGCGGTGTACGGCATGCCGAAAGCGGCGGCCGCTATCGACGCCGCTACCCATATCCTTGCCCTGGACGATATTGCACCACGGCTGTTGAAGATATTTACCCAATGACAAGCTCCGGCAGCCTTGTCCCTAGCCGTACTCAGGTAAGTCCCATGAATGAATTACAGCTCGACGAATTCAAGAGCGATGAAAATGCCGCCATGGTCCTGCTCGTCGACGACCAGGCCATGATCGGCGAGGCAGTGCGGCGCGGGCTGGCGGATGAGGAAAACATCGACTTCCATTTCTGTTCCGACCCGCACCAGGCTGTCGCCCATGCGATCCGTATCAAGCCTACGGTGATTCTCCAGGACCTGGTGATGCCTGGTCTCGATGGCCTGAGCCTGGTGCGTGACTACCGCAACCACCCGGCCACCCGGGATATTCCGATCATTGTCTTGTCCACCAAGGAAGACCCGCTGATCAAGAGCGCGGCGTTCGCGGCCGGGGCCAATGATTACCTGGTGAAGTTACCGGACAACATCGAGCTGGTGGCGCGCATCCGCTATCACTCGCGCTCCTACATGATGTTGTTGCAGCGTGACGCGGCCTATCGCGCCCTGCGGGTCAGCCAGCAGCAGCTGCTCGACACCAACCTGGTGCTGCAACGCCTGATGAACTCCGATGGCCTGACCGGGCTCTCGAACCGCCGGCACTTCGACGAATACCTGGAGCTGGAGTGGCGGCGGGCGTTGCGCGACCAGAGCCAGCTGTCGCTGCTGATGATCGACGTGGACTACTTCAAATCCTACAACGACAACTTCGGTCACCTGGATGGGGATGAGGCCCTGCGCAAGGTCGCTACGGCCATCCGCGAGGCGTGCAGCCGGCCCTCCGACCTGCCGGCCCGCTACGGCGGCGAGGAGTTCGCCCTGGTCCTGCCCAGCACCTCGCCCGGCGGCGCACGGCTGATGGCCGAGAAACTCCGGCAGAGCGTCGCGGCCCTGCAAATCCCCCACGCCACGCCGAACGGCGGCCAGTACCTGACCGTCAGTATCGGCGTCTCGACCGTGACCCCGCAGCAGGGCGGTGATTACCGGCAACTGATTTCTGCGGCAGACAAGGGCCTGTACATGGCCAAGCACAATGGGCGCAATCGGGTGGGGGTGGAGTAGCCCCTCGCGGACGAAGATGCTTCTGTGGCGAGGGGATTTATCCCCGCTGGGCTGCGCAGCAGCGCCAAAACCGACGACTCAATCGTCCCGACACACCGCGCCGCCTGGTTTCAGGGCCGCTTCGCGCCCCGGCGGGAGCAAGCACCCTCGCCACGGGAACTGCACTGCACCTGCACTATGGTGCCCACACGGTCTGCACAGGGGTTGCACATTGCTGCCCCTAAAGCCGCCAGGCGGGCTGCCGCTGGCGCTTGATTACGTTATACTCGCCGGCTTTCAAAAGTTCGCCAACGAGTGCCGCCCGCCATGGAAATCAACCCGATCCTGAACACCATCAAGGACCTGTCCGAGCGCTCCGAAACTATTCGGGGGTATCTTTGACTACGATCAAAAGCATGAGCGTCTGACCGAAGTCAATCGCGAGCTTGAAGATCCGAGTGTCTGGAACAACCCTTCGTACGCCCAGGAACTGGGCCGCGAGCGTTCTGCCCTGGCGCAGATCGTCGAGACCCTGGACGAGCTGTCCAGCGGCCTGGCCGATTGTCGCGACCTGCTCGACATGGCTGTCGAAGAAGCCGACGAAGGCGCGGTCGGTGATGTCGTCGCCGAGCTGGCGCGCCTCGAGGAGTCCCTGGCCAAGCTGGAATTCCGTCGCATGTTCAGCGGTGAGATGGACATGAACAACGCCTACCTGGACATCCAGGCCGGCTCCGGCGGCACCGAAGCCCAGGACTGGGCCAACATCCTGCTGCGCATGTACCTGCGCTGGGCCGACAAGCGCGGTTTCGACGCGACCATCATGGAGCTGTCGGCCGGTGAAGTCGCCGGGATCAAGGGCGCCACCGTGCACATCAAGGGTGAATACGCCTTTGGCTGGCTGCGTACGGAGATTGGCGTGCACCGCCTGGTGCGCAAGAGTCCGTTCGACTCCGGCAACCGTCGCCACACCTCGTTCTCGGCGGTGTTCGTTTCGCCGGAAATCGATGACAACATTGAAATCGAGATCAACCCGGCGGACCTGCGCATCGACACCTACCGCTCTTCGGGCGCCGGTGGCCAGCACGTCAACACCACTGACTCGGCCGTACGGATCACCCACGTACCGACCAACACCGTGGTCAGTTGCCAGAACGAGCGCTCCCAGCACGCCAACAAAGACACCGCGATGAAGATGTTGCGGGCCCGTTTGTACGAGCAGGAAGTGCAGAAGCGCAACGCGGCGTCCCAGGCCCTGGAAGACACCAAGTCCGACATCGGCTGGGGCCACCAGATCCGTTCGTACGTGCTCGACGCCTCGCGGATCAAGGACCTGCGCACCAATATCGAACGCAGCGACTGCGACAAGGTGCTCGACGGCGACATCGACGAATACCTGGAAGCGAGCCTCAAGCAAGGGCTTTGACGCGACAACCATGCGCCGGACGGGCACGCTTGCACGATGAAGCGAGGCTTGCCGGCAAACTCCGGCCCGGGGCCGGAGGCAACGAACCTGTGATGGAATCCTTAAAGACATGAGCGACCTAGAACTCGACCCGCAAGCCCTGCAACAGGAAGAAAACTCCCTGATCGCCCTGCGCAAGGAAAAGCTTGCTGCCGAGCGCGCCAAGGGCCAGGCCTTCCCGAATGATTTCCGCCGCGACGCGTATTGCGACGTGTTGCAGAAGCAATACGCGGACAAGACCAAGGAAGAGCTGGCCGAGGCGGCGATCCCCGTCAAGGTGGCCGGTCGCATCATGCTCAACCGCGGGTCGTTCATGGTGATCCAGGACATGACCGGGCGCATCCAGGTCTACGTCAATCGCAAGACGCTGCCGGAAGAAACCCTCGCCGCCGTCAAGACCTGGGACCTGGGCGATATCATCGCCGCCGAAGGCACCCTGGCCCGTTCCGGCAAGGGCGACCTGTACGTTGAAATGACCAGCGTGCGCCTGCTGACCAAATCCCTGCGACCGCTGCCGGACAAGCACCACGGCCTGACCGACACCGAGCAGCGCTATCGCCAGCGCTACGTCGACCTGATCGTCAATGAAGACGTGCGCCAGACGTTCCGCGTGCGCTCTCAGGTCATTGCCCACATCCGCAGCTTCCTGATGAAGCGTGACTTCCTCGAAGTCGAGACGCCGATGCTGCAGACCATCCCCGGCGGTGCGGCGGCCAAGCCGTTCGAGACCCACCACAACGCCTTGGACATGGAAATGTTCCTGCGCATCGCGCCCGAGCTGTACCTCAAGCGTCTGGTGGTCGGTGGCTTCGAGAAGGTCTTCGAGATCAACCGCAACTTCCGTAACGAAGGCGTTTCGACCCGGCACAACCCCGAGTTCACCATGCTCGAGTTCTACCAGGCCTACGCCGATTACAAAGACAACATGGATCTGACTGAGGAACTGTTCCGCGAGCTGGCACAGCTTGTTCTCGGCAGCACCGACGTGCCGTACGGCGACAAGGTGTTCCACTTTGGCGAGCCGTTCGCGCGGCTGTCGGTGTTCGATTCGATTCTCAAGTACAACCCGGACATCACCGCCGCCGATCTGCAGGACGTCGACAAGGCGCGGGCCATTGCCAAGAAGGCCGGCGCCAAGGTGCTCGGCTTCGAAGGCCTGGGCAAGCTGCAAGTGATGATTTTCGAAGAGCTGGTCGAGCACAAGCTGGAGCAGCCGCATTTCATCACCCAATACCCGTTCGAAGTTTCGCCGCTGGCCCGTCGCAACGACGAAAACCCGAGCGTGACCGACCGCTTCGAGCTGTTCATCGGCGGCCGTGAAATCGCCAACGCCTACTCCGAGCTCAACGACGCCGAAGACCAGGCCGAGCGCTTCATGGCCCAGGTGGCCGACAAGGACGCGGGTGATGACGAAGCCATGCACTACGACGCCGATTTCGTGCGCGCCCTGGAGTACGGCATGCCGCCGACCGCCGGTGAGGGCATCGGGATCGATCGCCTGGTGATGTTGCTGACCAACTCACCGTCGATCCGGGATGTCATTCTCTTCCCGCACATGCGGCCTCAAGCGTAAGTGCTTCAATTAAAAAGCCGCCTCGATGGGCGGCTTTTTATTGCCTGTCTGGTACAAACGTATCAAATGGTTACTTGTGAAACAGCGAGGAAAGACCTGTCGTGAATCGTGCAATGGCTTCAGAAGGTGCAGCGGGCGTCGCCACGGCTGTCGCTGAAAGTGTTCAGTACCAGGGTCGCAAGGCCAGCCGGCAGGGCAGTGAGCAGCGTCGCCAGGAAATTCTCGACGCGGCCATGCGCATCGTGGTGCGCGACGGCGTGCGGGCCGTGCGCCATCGTGCCGTGGCCGCCGAAGCGGGCGTGCCACTGTCGGCCACCACTTACTATTTCAAGGACATCGATGACCTGCTCACCGATACCTTCGCCCAGTATGTGGAGCGCAGTGCCGCGTTCATGGCCAAGCTGTGGACCAACAAGGAAGGCCTTTTGCGGGAAATGGTCGCCTACGGGGACGGCAGCGCCGAGTCCCGCTCACAACTGGCGGACGATATGGCGCGCCTGGCCGCCGATTACGTGCAACACCAGCTGCATACCCGTCGTGAGTACCTGATGGCCGAGCAAGCCTTTCGCCAGGAGGCACTCCTTAACCCCCGGCTGGCTGAACTGGTGCGTTCCCATCAGCAGATCCTGCTGCAAGGTACCTGTCAGATTTTCCAGGTACTGGGCTCGCGCGATCCGCAACAGGATGCCAAAGTGTTGACGGCGATTATCGGTCGGATGGAATATCAAGGCTTGCTCAATGGCGCCGAGCCGGTGGCCGATGAAGACATGCTCGGCATCCTGACCCGCTACATGCACCTGGTATTGGCGTCGGTGTAAACCCATTTTTGGGGGGGCACCATTGTCTTGTGGCGAGGGAGCTTGCTCCCGCTTGAGTGCGCAGCACTCACAAAATGGGGCCGCTGCGCAGCCCAGCGGGAGCAAGCTCCCTCGCCACAAGAGAGACAAAAGCGTCGTCTACCATAGGGAGTTCAAATGAAAGCCTGGCGTGCCGTTGTACTGGCCGTGTCGTTGCTGCTGCTGCTCAGTGGCTGTCTGGTGTCTTTCAAGGCGCCGTTGCCTGACAGCGAAGCCGCGCCCAAGGGCCTGCTCGGTCACTGGACCAGCACCAATGCCTGGGGCGAGCCGCTGAATCTTGAACTCACCCAGGTCAGCAAGCATCATTACCAGGCCATCAGCTACTTCCGGGCCCGCCCCCAGGAGCGCGAAGCCATCCCCCTGACCGTCTCCCGACATGGCAGCCGCTGGTACCTGTCGGCCAAGGTGCCGGCCCGATTCGGCGGCCATTACATCATCGCCGGTTTTGAACTGACCGATCGGCAGGAACTGGTGGTCTACAACCTGGACCTGGAGCAGATCAACCAGGCCATCGGCCAGAAGCGGCTCAGCGGCCAGGCGAACCCGAGCGATGAAGGTGATGGCGTGCTGATAGACAGCGACATGCGCACGGTCTTCAGTTACCTCGACGATCCGGCCAATTCCGATGTGTTCTCCGAGGCCGTGCGCTACCGGCGGCTGGACAAAACCCAATAACGCAGCAGGCAGACGTTTTTTCACAGGAGTTCCGGGTGGACGATTACCAGCAGACGATACGCACCTTGTCCGATCGCATTGTGCTGGCGCAAACGCCGATTCGCATCCTCGATGCGGTGAAGTGGGACGAGAACATCCGCAAGGGGTTCCTTAAGGCCAAGGGCAAGGAAATGCCTGCGGTGGACCGCGATTATTACCTCAACCGGCCGCTGTCCTTCGATTCCAGCAAAGTGAAGCTGGAGTTCCAGAACATCGAGCGCGACATCACCCGCCAACTCGGGCAGTTCAACCCAGTGGGCCAGATCATGCGCCGCATGTGCAAGGAATACCGCATGGTGGTGCGCATGCTCGAAGCCCGTGGGACCGAGGATTTCGGGCTGATTTCCCAGGAGTTGTATGGCGCCGCGTCCGACGCGTTCCATGCCGGCGACCCGACCCTGGCCGACCTGGGCCTGATGCTGTCCGACTACCTGAACAACATCGACGGCCGTGGCGACTTGAAGGACGAGCCCAAGGTGCTCAGTGCCAAGGAAGCCGTCGATCTGCTGCAACACCGCCTGAACCGGGTCTTCGGCGAGGCCGAGGAAACCATTCGGGTGTACGAGTCCGATGGCATCGTGGCCGACGCGGCGGCGGGCGCCGACTACATCAAGATCCGCACCGATGCGATGTTCAACGAGCGCGACGTGCGGGCCCTGGAAGTCCATGAAGGACTGGTGCATGTCGGCACCACACTCAACGGCCTGAACCAGCCGATCTGCACCTTCCTGTCCAAGGGGCCACCCTCGTCCACGGTGACCCAGGAGGGCCTGGCGATCCTCATGGAAATCATCACCTTCGCCTCCTACCCGAGTCGGCTGCGCAAACTCACCAACCGCACCCGCGCGATCCACATGGTGGAGGAGGGCGCCGACTTTCTGCAGGTCTTCGAATTCTTCCGTGAGCAAGGCTTCGAGATGGCGGAAAGCTACGGCAACGCCAGCCGGGTTTTCCGTGGCTCGGTGCCGACCGGTCTGCCATTCACCAAAGACTTGTCCTACCTCAAGGGCTTCATCATGGTTTACAACTACATTCAGCTGGCCGTGCGCAAAGGCAAGCTGGAACAAGTGCCGCTGCTGTTCTGCGGCAAGACCACCCTTGAAGACATGCGCACCCTGCGGCAACTGGTGGATGAGGGCCTGGTCGTACCGCCCAAATACCTGCCCGAGCAATTTCGCGACATGAACGCGCTGTCGGCCTGGATGTGTTTCTCCAACTTCCTGAACCACCTGAGCCTGGATCGGATCGAAGCGGATTATTCCAATATCCTTTAACCACAACGCGGTCAAAAATGTGGGAGCGAGCTTGCTCGCGATAGCGGTTGTTCAGTCGACATAGATGTTGAATGTTCGACCGTCATCGCGAGCAAGCTCGCTCCCACAGGTCCTGCATTTCAACCCTCCATCGAGGCTTCACCGGATGCGAACCCTCGGCATTATCTGCCTGCTATTGACACTCAGTGGTTGCAGTTCGCTGCTGTTCTACCCCGAGCGCGGCCTGCCGTTCACCCCGGAGCGGGCCAGACTCGACTACCGCGACGTGACTCTCGTCACCGCCGACGGCCTCAAGCTCCACGGCTGGTGGTTGCCGGTCAAAAAGGGCGTCGAGGTCAAGGGCACGGTGCTGCACCTGCACGGCAATGGCGGCAACCTGGCCTGGCACCTGGGTGGCAGTTGGTGGTTGCCGGAACAGGGTTATCAGGTGTTGATGGTGGATTACCGGGGGTACGGCGTGTCTGAAGGCGAGCCGAGCCTGCCGGCGATTTACCAGGACATCGATGCGGCCTTCAACTGGCTCGACCAGTCGCCCGAGGTCCAGGGCAAGCCACTGGTGTTGCTCGGCCAGAGCCTGGGTGGCGCGCTGGCAGTGCATTACCTGGTGGAGCATCCACAGCGCCAGGGTCAGCTCAAGGCCCTGGTGCTCGATGGCGTACCTGCCAGCTATCGCGACGTCGGGCGTTTCGCCTTGAGTACTTCATGGTTGACCTGGGCCTTCCAGGTGCCGTTGTCCTGGCTGGTGCCCGACGGTGACAGTGCCATCGGCTCGATCGCGCAACTGAGCGAGGTGCCGAAACTGATCTACCACAGTCTCGATGATCCCATCGTGCCGCTTTCCAATGGCATTCGTCTGTATCAAGCTGCGCCGCCGCCCAGGGTCTTGCAATTGACTCGCGGCGGGCACGTGCAGACATTCGCCGACCCGACCTGGCGCACCGTGATGCTGCGCTACCTCGACGATCCCCGGCATTTCGACGGCCTGCGTCGCCTGGGCGAAGTGCCGAATTATCCGAAATCACCCGCTGAATCCCCAGAGAGCCCGCAATGAGCGAAGAACGTAACGCCATCCCCCTGATCATCACCGGCATCTGTAGCATCCTCGGCACCGTCGCGGTGCTGTGGTACTACGGCTACCTGCACTTCGCCAAGCCCGAGGATGCGTTGCTGCTCAACGAGTTCACCATGCTCAAGACCGTGCCGGGCGAAGACTACAAAGTCTCCCTGGAGCCGGCGCCCCAGGTGGCCCAGTGCATCGACGGCGTGCTGGTGTTGTTCGACACCGAACAGAAAGGCCTGACCGGCGTATTGGTCAACGAGAAGAAGCGCGCCGTGCGCTGCATGGGGCAGGAGACGCCGCAGAAGCTTCAGCCATAGACACCGATTGTTGAACATCGGCTATCCCTTGTGGGAGCGAGCTTGCTCGCGATAGCGGTGGCTCAGTCGATATCTTTATCGAATGTACTGCCGCTATCGCGAGCAAGCTCGCTCCCACATTTGAGAAGTACATGCCAATGAAAAGCCCCGCCTGATCGCTCAGGCGGGGCTTTTGCGTTGCACTCAGCCGATCAGTTGGCGCTCATGCTCGAACGCGGGGCGACTGGCTGGTTGTCGTTGGAAATGGTCACTTCCACACGACGGTTCATGGCACGGCCCGAGACGCTGGTGTTGTCGGCGACCGGGAACTCCTTGCCGTAACCCTGGGTCACGATACGGGCCGGATCGACGCCCATTTTCACCAGGGCGGTACGCACCGAGCTGGCGCGACGCTCGGACAGCGACTGGTTGTAGGAATCCGAACCGGTGCTGTCGGTGTAACCCTCGATGATCACCTTACGGTCCGGGTTTTCCTGGAGGAATTGCGCCAGTTTGTTCACATTGGACACGCCGCTGGCACGCAGGTCGGACTTGTTGGTGGCAAACAGCACGTCGCCGAAGGTCACCAGGGTGCCGCGTTCGGTCTGCTTGGCGTTCAGGCTGTCCTGCAGTTTCTTGATCTGCGCGTTGCGTGCGTCGAGCAAGGCGCGGGCGCGTTCGTCGCCGGCGTTTTTCAACGCGGCTTCGGCGTTGCGCAGGGCGATGGTCTGCTTGGCCACTTCAACGCGCTGGTTGGTCAGGTAGGCCAGTTGGTCGACCTTGGCTTCGTCTTCCTTGTCCAGGTAGGCCTTGTCAGCCTTGGCCAGGAAGTCGGCAGCGTCCTTGGTTTCCAGGGCGGCGACCTTGGTGGCGGCCGGGTCGGCCTGCAGGCCGTTGTAGTTGGTGCGAGCCTGTTCCAGGTTGGCGTTCGGATCGTGAGAGCAAGCGGCCAGTGCAACGCAAGCGGCGAGCAGGGCGGGCATCATCAAATGTTTGTGCATCATAGTCTGTCGTCCTTTTATCAATGGGCAATACGTCGTGGCGTGAACAGGTTTACTGAACCTTGTTCATGCCTTCCTGACGCAGTTCCTGAACCCCTTTCTGGGAATCCTTGAGCGCTTGTTCAGCCTTGGCGGCCTGGGCCTTGCGTTCGGCGACGCGGGCGTCCCACTCGGCCTGTTCGGCCAGACGCTTGGCTTCGTCGTATTTCTTGTCGTGCATGGCCAGCTCGGCTTGCTTGAGCTTGTCCTGGGCGGACTTCATTTCCACGGCGGCGAATTCGGTACCGCCTGCGGTGACGGCGCTGTTGACCGCCGATTGGGTCACGGCGTACTGCTCCGAAGGCGGGTTGCCAGCGCAACCGGCCAGGATGAAGCCGCTACCGATGGCCAGGGCAGCCAATTTCAGGCCACGCAGGCCCGCGGATGAGGGTTTGGCAGTGCAGGTATTCATAGGCTTCAACTCCATTGGAAAACTCCTGAAAAAACTACATATCCATGCCGAGGCATCAGCCATGACGTCTAGGTGGCGCTGGCGCCAAGGGTGTTTATCAAACGACCGTTCCAGCATGGTTATTCGGTGTGACCTGAAGCTTTTTTCAAAAGTTCAGCGGGGATGGCCAATCGCCAAAAAGCAATTGCTGACTGATCGGTCAGCGCTAAAAAGCTGAACTTTCCAGGCGCGCGGTGGTATCCCCGGCACTTGTCGCGCAGTCAGGACAGTGTGCCGGGAGACGAAATGGGGGAGGATTCAGTGTTTCGATTTGTCTGTCTGGGAAGTGAGTTGCTGTAGGTGTCGACGGGACAAGGCGAGGAATCGCGGGGTCGGGCCGACGTCTTCGTACAGCGGATCGCCTTCCTCATCGGTGGAGACGACTTGCGAGCCCTTGACGTATGGGAAGCTCGCCTCAAGCTCTTCCAGTGCTGCGCCGATCAATTCACCCAACAGTTCTTCGGGCTGACGCTTGGGGTACATGTCGCAGATCGCCGCCAGGCGGGCGGCGGCTTCCATGTCCAGATGAATCGTGTAGCCGGTCTGGGTCAAGCGACCCTTGGCATTCTGTTCCCAGTGCTGGGCAAGCTCGCGGATTTTCATGATGACCTCAATCAGCCTGCTCGTGGCGGCGCGGTGAGTGACAAGCCGTTGTGTGGCTTATTCATCAGACTAGCTTTGTCCTACAAGGTTTACAGACCCTTCGTCGCTTGTCATAAACGATCAGCATCGGCACTCTTTACCCAGTGCGTCTATCTCAATGTGTCTAATCCGATCGCTGTCCGGACCTTTTGCTGGAGAACTGCTGATGACCGATATCGATGCGCGTCTGCGCGAGGATGTTCACCTGCTCGGCGAGCTGCTGGGCAATACCATCCGCGAGCAGTACGGGGACACGTTTCTCGACAAGATCGAACAGATCCGCAAGGGCGCCAAGGCCGACCGCCGTGGCTCCGTGGACGCCGAGCTCAGCGCCAGTCTCAATCAATTGAGCGAAGACGAATTGCTGCCCGTGGCACGGGCATTCAACCAGTTTCTCAACCTCGCCAACATCGCCGAGCAGTACCAGTTGATCCACCGCCGCGAGGAATCGCAGCCGGCGCCCTTCGAGGCGCGGGTCTTGCCTGAGCTGCTCGGCCGACTGCGGGCCGAGGGGCATGGCGCCGAGTCCCTGGCCCGACAGTTGGCGCGCCTGGAGATCGAACTGGTGCTCACGGCCCACCCTACGGAAGTGGCGCGCCGCACCCTGATCCAGAAATACGATGCCATTGCCGCGCAACTGGCAGCCCAGGATCACCGCGACCTGACCAGCGCCGAGCGCGCCCAGATTCACCAACGCCTGCAGCGGCTGATCGCCGAAGCCTGGCACACCGAAGAAATCCGCCGCACCCGGCCGACGCCGGTCGACGAGGCGAAGTGGGGATTCGCGGTGATCGAGCATTCGCTGTGGCAGGCCATTCCCAATTACCTGCGCAAGGCCGACCAGGCCCTGCACGCCGCCACGGGGCTGCGCCTGCCTCTGGAAGCGGCGCCGATCCGCTTCGCTTCGTGGATGGGCGGTGACCGTGACGGCAACCCGAATGTCACCGCGGCGGTGACTCGTGAGGTTTTGCTACTGGCGCGCTGGATGGCGGCAGATCTTTATCTGCGGGACGTCGACCACCTCGCCGCCGAGCTGTCCATGCAGAAAGCCAGCGAGGCCTTGCGTGCCCAGGCGGGCGACAGCGCAGAACCCTATCGCGCCGTGCTCAAGCAACTGCGTGAGCGCCTGCGGGCCACGCGCAACTGGGCCCAGGCTTCCCTGAAGTCCGCCACGCCGGTCACCGCCGAGGTGTTGCAGAACAACCGCGAACTGCTGGAGCCGCTGGAGCTGTGCTATCAGTCACTGCATGAATGCGGGATGGGTGTGATTGCCGACGGGCCGCTGCTCGATTGTCTGCGCCGGGCGGTTACCTTCGGCTTGTTCCTGGTGCGCCTCGACGTGCGCCAGGATTCGACGCGCCATACCGCGGCCATGACCGAAATAACCGATTACCTGGGTCTTGGCCGCTACGAGGACTGGAACGAAGAACAGCGCATCAGCTTTTTGCTGGAGGAGCTGAACAACCGCCGTCCATTGCTGCCGGCGCATTTCAAGCCCTCGGCCGATACGGCGGAAGTCCTCGCCACTTGCCGGGAAGTCGCTGCGGCGCCGGCGGCGTCCCTGGGGTCGTACGTCATTTCCATGGCCGGCGCGGCTTCCGATGTACTCGCGGTGCAGCTGTTGTTGAAAGAGTCCGGCGTGCTGCGGCCGATGCGCGTGGTGCCGCTGTTCGAAACCCTGGCCGACCTGGACAACGCCGGGCCGGTGATCGAGCGATTGTTGCTGCTGCCGGGCTATCGCTCGCGGCTGCAAGGGCCGCAGGAAGTGATGATCGGCTACTCCGATTCGGCAAAGGATGCCGGGACCACCGCGGCGGCCTGGGCGCAGTATCGGGCCCAGG
This sequence comes from Pseudomonas sp. SMN5, assembly GCF_052041925.1. Taxonomy (NCBI): domain Bacteria; kingdom Pseudomonadati; phylum Pseudomonadota; class Gammaproteobacteria; order Pseudomonadales; family Pseudomonadaceae; genus Pseudomonas; species Pseudomonas sp. SMN5. The sequence continues at coordinate 13,692 of NZ_JBKGGX010000006.1, read as the reverse complement.
AATGCCTGGTGGAGATCTGCCGCGAGCAGCAGGTCGAACTGCTGCTGTTCCACGGTCGCGGTGGCACCGTGGGGCGTGGCGGCGGTCCGGCGCACGCGGCGATCCTGTCCCAGCCGCCGGGCTCGGTAGCCGGGCGCTTCCGTACCACGGAACAGGGCGAAATGATTCGTTTCAAATTCGGCCTGCCGGACATCGCCGAACAGAACCTCAATCTTTATCTGGCCGCCGTGCTGGAGGCGACGCTGTTGCCACCGCCGCCGCCGACGCCGCAATGGCGAGACCTGATGGACGAGCTGGCCACAGATGGCGTCAACGCCTACCGCGCCGTGGTACGGGAGAACCCGCAATTCGTCGAGTACTTTCGTCAGTCCACGCCGGAGCAGGAGCTGGGCCGCTTGCCCCTCGGCAGCCGGCCGGCCAAGCGCCGGGCAGGCGGGATCGAGAGCCTACGGGCCATTCCGTGGATCTTCGGCTGGACCCAGACCCGCCTGATGTTGCCGGCCTGGCTCGGCTGGGAAACCGCACTGGGCAAGGCGCTGGAGCGCGGCGAAGGCGCCTTGCTGGCCCAGATGCGCGAGCAATGGCCGTTTTTCCGGACCCGCATCGATATGCTGGAAATGGTGCTGGCCAAGGCGGATGCCGATATCGCCCGCTCCTACGACGAACGTCTGGTGGAACCTGAACTGTTGCCTTTGGGTGCGCACTTACGCGACCTATTGTCGCAGGCCTGCTCCGTTGTACTCGGGTTGACCGGTCAGTCGCAGCTACTGGCACATAGCCCGGAGACCCTGGAATTCATCCGCCTGCGCAACACCTACCTCGACCCGCTGCACCTGTTGCAGGCCGAACTGCTGGCGCGCTCACGTAAGCCGGAAGTCGCCCAGGGCAGCCCCGTGGAACAGGCGTTGCTGGTGTCTGTGGCAGGGATTGCCGCCGGTTTGCGCAACACCGGCTAAAGTCAGATAGCCTACCGAAACGGCCCGCCCACAGGCTCAAGGCGTTCCCCGGCAGGAGGAGGCAACAGGTCGGCCAGGCGACAGTTTGTTGTCGGGTTGCGACGCTTGCAACCTCCTCCGAAGGTCGCGCCGGGGGCCGGTTCCTCCGACTTTTGGCGGCTTGTGTGGGTGGGGCCTGCTGTGTATCTTGATCAGCCTTTGGCCGTTTGGGCGGTCACCAACCCGTTTTGCGAGATTGGCCCCACGAGGCGAATCCGAGCGTTTACATAAAAAAATTGAGGAGCACATCGATGCGCGTCATTCTGCTGGGAGCTCCCGGGGCCGGTAAAGGTACTCAGGCAAAGTTCATCACCGAAAAATTCGGTATCCCGCAAATCTCCACCGGCGACATGCTGCGCGCCGCGGTCAAGGCCGGCACGGAGTTGGGCGTCAAGGCCAAGAGCATCATGGATGCCGGCGGCCTGGTATCGGATGACCTGATCATCGCCCTGGTCAAGGACCGTATCGCTCAGGCCGATTGCGCCAATGGCTTTTTGTTCGACGGTTTCCCACGCACCATTCCCCAGGCCGAAGCCCTGGTAGAGGCCGGCGTGGAGCTCGATCACGTGGTTGAAATCGCCGTCGATGACGAGGAGATCGTCCAGCGCATCGCCGGTCGTCGCGTCCACGAGCCGTCGGGTCGCGTCTACCACACCGTGTACAACCCGCCGAAACTCGCCGGCAAGGACGACATCACCGGTGAAGAGCTGGTGCAGCGCAAGGACGATACCGAGGAAACCGTGCGCCATCGCCTGTCGGTCTACCATTCCCAGACCAAGCCGCTGGTAGCCTTCTATCAGCAGTTGTCGGCCAAGACCCAGGGCAAGCCGAAGTACAGTCACATCGCCGGCGTCGGTTCGGTAGAAGCCATCACCGGCAAGGTGCTTCAAGCGCTGAGCTGAAAAGTCCGATTGCTGCAATCATCCACGGCCCGCTTGCGGGCCGTAGTTGTTTATACTGGCGCACTTTTTCCCACCTGATTTACGGACACACCGATGAGCACCTTGCTGGCCCTGGACACCGCGACTGAAGCCTGCTCTGTTGCCTTGCTGCACGACGGCAAGGTCACGAGCCATTACGAGGTGATCCCGCGCCTGCATGCCCAGAAACTCTTGCCGATGATTCAGCAACTGCTTGGCGATGCCGGAGTGACCTTGCAGCAAGTGGATGCGATTGCCTTCGGTCGCGGGCCTGGAGCCTTTACCGGCGTACGGATTGCCATCGGCGTGGTGCAGGGCTTGGCCTTTGCCCTGGAACGACCGGTGTTGCCGGTTTCCAACCTGGCGGTACTGGCCCAGCGTGCGTTGCGTGAGCATGGCGCCCGACAAGTGGCGGCGGCCATCGATGCGCGCATGGACGAGGTGTACTGGGGTTGCTATCGCGAAACCGATGGCGAAATGCGTCTGGTAGGCGCTGAAGCGGTACTGCCACCGGAAGCGGCGACATTGCCAGCGGGTGCTGACGGCGACTGGTTCGGCGCCGGCACCGGCTGGGGCTATGGCGAGCGGATCGCCGTCAACCTCAGCGGCCGAGACGCAACCGCGCTGCCCCATGCGCAAGACCTGCTGGCCCTGGCCCGCTTCGCCTGGGAGCGCGGCGAAGTCATTCCGGCGGACGATGCGCAACCGGTGTATTTGCGCGATAAGGTTGCTGTTCCCAAGTCTGAGCGGTAAATCTCTATAGCGATGAACATTTGAGTGGGCAGCGTTGTGGCGAGGGAGCTTGCTCCCGCTTGAGTGCGAAGCACTCATCGCTTTTTGGGGCCGCTTCGCGACCCAGCGGGAGCAAGCTCCCTCGCCACAGGGGGATGCGTTTCTCTCGAAAGTCATTTCCCAGTCGCAAAGTCACACCCCATACCACCAGTCGTCACTTTTTCCCCGGGTTTTTAAACCTTTTCGGCTTTATGTGTTCTAGTTATCACTTGCGCGTTTGCGCGGCCAGGAAAGTGCCGCTAAATTGCCATCACTGATACCGAGCATTTTGTCATGCGTATAGACGGCGTTTCCTCTCAGTCCTATCCCATCAAGCGCAAGCCTCGTGCGAGCAAGGCTGCCGAGCCCGAGTCTTTCGATGACATCGATGGTGAGTTGGAAACCCCATCTGAAGAACAATTGGCCGCCCGCGCCGCCAAGGCTTCCGCGCAACGCCTGAGCAATCTTCCGGCCCGCCAGCAGGACATGCTGTATCACCGCTCCATGAGTCGCAGCGTGGCGACGGCCCTGGCCAGCTACCTGAGCACCGCCGGCTTCGTCGATTGGGATATGGAAGTGCTGGGTCTCGACCTCTACATCTGATGGTGTTGCCTTACTACCTGGGCTGTCCGTCCTGGAGCGAAAACGCCTGGCGTGACTATCTGTATCCCCAGGATGCCAAAAGCTCCGATTTCCTCAATCTCTATTCCCAAGTGTTCAACGCCGTGGAAGGCAACACGACCTTCTACGCGAGCCCGTCTGCGACCATTGTCCAGCGCTGGGCCGAGAGCATGCCCGAGCACTTTCGCTTCACCGCCAAGCTGCCCGGCGACATCAGCCACAACGGCGACTTGCGCGAGCATCAGACGGCTATCGAAACCTTCGTGCAACTGCTCAGCCCATTGGGACAGCGGGTTTCGCCGTACTGGTTGCAGTTGTCCAAGGCCTTCACGCCCCATCGGCTGCCAGAGCTGGCAGGTTTTATCGATGCCTTCGACGGGCCGTTGGCGGTAGAAGTCCGCCACGCCGAGTTTTTCGCCAAGGGCGAGGCTGAGCGACGTCTCAATCGCCTGCTGCTGGATCGGGGCATCGAGCGCATCTGCCTCGACCCTCGGGCCTTGTTCAGTTGTACCTCCACCGATCCCTCGGTGCTCCACGCCCAATCGAAAAAGCCCCGTGTGCCGCCCAGGCCCACGGCGTTCACACAGTGTCCGCAGGTGCGTTTCATCGGGCATCCGGTGTTGGAAGCCAACGAATCGTTCCTGACCCCGTGGGTGGAGAAAATCGCCGGCTGGATCGAAGAAGGGCGCACGCCTTACATTTTCCTGCACACCGCCGATAACCGGCTGGCGGCAAAACTGGCGCAACACTTCCACAGTCGATTGATGCGTCGATTGCCTGGCTTGCCGGCCTTGCCTGAGCTATACAGAGAGCCCGCCGCCGAGCAACTCGGTTTGCTCTGAGGCGCACTCTTCCCTGCCCAGGAGCGAACACCATGGATGCGCAAATTCGACGAGCCCAGGCCTTCAAGGCCCTGCATGAACGTGAAGGGGCGTTTGTCATCCCCAACCCGTGGGATGCCGGGTCCGCCAAAATGCTCGCCTCTCTTGGATTCCAGGCCCTGGCGACGACCAGTGCCGGCCATGCGTTTTCCCTGGCGCGGCCCGATGGTGCGGTGGGGCTGGAAGACACCCTGGCCAATGTCCGGGCGATTGTGGCGGCCACCGACCTGCCGGTGGCAGTAGACCTGGAAAACGGCTTTGCCGATGCGCCCGAGGATTGCGCCCGCAACCTGCTGCGTGCGGCAGAAGCCGGCGCGGTGGGCGGCTCCATCGAGGACGCCACGGGGCGTGAGGACAGCCCGATCTATTGCTTCGATCATGCCGTGGCACGGGTCAAGGCCGCAGCCGAGGCGGTGCGCAATTTGCCGTATCCGTTCCTGCTGACTGCCCGTGCGGAAAACTTCCTGCATGGTAATCCGGACCTGGACGACACGATTCGCCGCCTGAAAGCCTTTGCGGATGCCGGCGCCGATGTGTTGTATGCCCCGGGGCTGAGCACCGCCGGACAAGTGCTGGCGGTGGTACAGGCCGTGGCACCGAAGCCGGTGAATGTGCTGATGTCCGGCGCGTTGGACATGACCGTTGCGCAATTGAGCGAGCTGGGCGTCAAGCGCATCAGTGTCGGGTCGGCGCTGGCCTTGGCGGCATATGGCGAGTTTTTCCGTGCTGCCGAGGAAATCCAGCAGCAGGGCACGTTCACCTTCACCCGGCGCTCGATGCCGTTCAAGCAGGCCAACGAGCTGTTCAAGGGGCGATGAACGAGGCATGGCCGTGCGGGTTCTGAAAGGATTACTGGTGCTAGGGCTATTGATTGGCGTTGCGGCGTTCGCGGTGTGGCGCGGTTGGCTGTCACTGCCGCCGCAATGGAATCCCTGGGCGCCCCTGGACGTCAACGCGGCGCCGAACCTGCTGACCCGCTACAAGCTCATGGCCCTGCGCAACGACCCGCAACTGTGCGACCAGGCCATTGCGACCTCCGGGCTGCGGACCGCTCGCCAGGCTGATAGCGGCGCCAAGACCGATTGCCCTCTGGTCAATGTGCTGCGGGTTCAGGGCGGTGAAGTGGCGTTGAGCAGCAGCTTTCTGGCCAGTTGTCCGCTGGCGGTGGCGTTCGCGCTGTTCGAGCGTCATGCGCTGCAACCGGCGGCGGCAGCGGCCTTTGGGCAGAAAGTCACACGGGTCGACCATCTCGGCAGTTTCGCCTGTCGCAACATGTACGGGCGTGAGAGCGGGGCGCGCAGCCAGCATGCCACGGCCAGCGCGCTGGACATCGCCGGTTTTCGCCTGGCCGATGGGCGCACGGTCAGCGTGCTCAGGGATTGGCCGAAAGACAGCAACGACGCGCGTTTCCTGCGTCAGGTGCGCGACGGCGCCTGTGACACGTTCAGTGTGGTCTTGAGTCCGGATTACAACGCCGCGCACCGTAACCATTTTCATCTGGACGTGGGGCCGTGGTGGATCTGTCGCTGAATCAAGCGGCGATGCGCAGGTTCTGCAAGACGATCGGGCGTGCCCAGCGGGTGTCGAAGTCCAGTTCTTTCTGCTGGGCCACGAGTTCTTCTTCCGGGAACGGCGGGAAGGGTTTGTCCAGCAGGTCGAGATCGAACTCGGCGATAGGCAGGTGCAGCGGGCGCGGCTGTGGCGCCGGGCCGGGCTCTGGCAATGGTTGGCCGGCGGCAAGGACGATGGGGCGAACCCAGTGGCTTTCGAAATCCTGCTGTTTTTGCTGGGCGGTGATTTCTTCCGGCGGGAAGGGTGGGAAGGGCTTGTCCAGCAGGTCGAGTTCGAATTCAGCAATCGGCAGGAACAGCGGCTCGGGCGGGGCCACCAGGGTTTCCTTCACGTCGCAAGTGCGCTGGCTGACAATGTGGTCCAGCAGCTCGGCGCCGAGGGTCGGCTCGACATTTTCATCCAGGGCAACGGGCTGGTAACTACCCGGCGCCGGAGCGGCATCACCCAACTGATCGGCCAGGGCCTGGGCAAAAAAATCCTGCCACAGGTGACTGACACCGCTCAGGGCCTGGGTGTTGCGCAGGCGGTAATCACCGTAGGGGGAGATGATGCCTGGCGCTATGGAATGAATGTCTGACATTTTTCTCGGTCGACGCTCAGCTCTGGCAAAATGCCGTTCACTGATGTTATCGGCCGGTTTTGCCGATCCTTAATTTTTTGAGCGTGTTTTTCCATGAGCGAACAACCGGCGGCCTGCCGCATCCATGTCGAGGCCCTGGCCCCGAATTTCCAGGCGCAGGCCGAACATTGGGCGCAGCGGCTCGACTTGCCGTTGCAGGTAGACGATGGCGAATTCGCCTTGCAAGTCGGCGAACAAGGGCTGCAACTCCTGCAATTGGGCCCGGACGCGCCGGGGCCGGTGCGGGTGGACTTCGTCGAGGGCGGCGCGGCCCATCGTCGGCTGTACGGCGGTGGCAGCGGCCAGATGATCGCCAAGGCGGTCGGCATCGCCCAGGGCGTGCGCCCGCGAGTGCTGGATGCCACAGCCGGGTTGGGCAAGGATGCATTTGTGCTGGCGAGCCTGGGCTGTGAAATGAGCCTGATCGAGCGCCAGCCGCTGATCGGCGCCTTGCTGGAGGATGGCCTGGCCCGTGCGGCGGAGGATTTCGACGTCGCGCCGATTGTGGCCCGCATGCGTTTGCTCAAGGGCAATTCCATCGAGGTGATGCGCAACTGGGAAGGGGAGCCACCCCAGGTCATCTACCTGGACCCGATGTTTCCTCATCGTGAGAAAACGGCCCTGGTGAAGAAGGAAATGCGTCTGTTCCGTCCCCTGGTGGGCGATGACCCCGACGCCCCGGCGCTGCTCGCCGCAGCCCTGGCCCTGGCGACCCACCGGGTGGTGGTCAAGCGCCCGAGAAAGGCCCCGTGCATCGAAGGGCCGAAGCCGAGCCACGGGCTTGAGGGAAAATCCAGTCGCTACGATATTTATCCCAAGAAAGCGCTCAAGGCCTGAGACCGCGGCGCCCCCATCGCGAGCAGGCTCGCTCCCACGGGGTCCTGTGGTGTGCCGCAAATCCTGCAAACAACATAGATCACTGTGGGAGCGAGCTTGCTCGCGATAGCGGTGGGTCAGTGGGTGCAGATCTTGATTGTGCCGACGCTTTCGCGGGCAAGCCCGCTCCCACAGGGGGGCTGCGGTGGACATGGATTCTGTGGGCACCTCGATCAAAACTGTGGGAGCGAGCTTGCTCGCGATGAGGCCGGTCCGGGCAATGAAAATCTAAGGCCTGTAAGCCCGCACAAACAACCCCACCACCTCCTGCACATGGGCTTCGGCCGCTTCGGGTCCCAGCGGGGCGCCGCAGCCATACAGCAGCCGGAAATTCGCCGCGCCCTTGATCAGGCAAAAGAAATGCTCGGCGGCATTGCGGGGTTTGTCGATGTTCAAGGCGCCGCTCTGGTTGACCTTGTTCAGCAGGCGCTCCATGCCGGACAGCATCCGCTGCGGGCCGGCCTCGTAGAAAATCGCCGAGAGTTTCGGATCCTGGCTGCCCAAGGCCATGATCACCCGATGCAGATTCACCGACTCTTCGCTGTTGATCAACTGGTGAAAGCCGCGGGCGATGTTCAACAACACCTGTTCAATCGCAGCGCCGTCCGGCCATTCGAAGAACAGCGGCGGTACCTGCTCCTCGCATTTGGCGATCACGGCGGCGGAAAACAACGTCTCCTTGTCATTGAAATGGCTGTACACCGTCAGCTTGGAAACGCCCGCCTCGGTGGCGACTGCGTCCATGCTGGTACTGGCGTAACCCAGGCTCACGAACAGGCGTTTGGCCGCGTCAAGAATGGCCTGGCGCTTGGCCAGGTCCTTCGGACGGCCGGGGCCGCTGGGAGTTGAAAGATTGTTCGACATTTCTTCGCTTTAATACTGGACTGGTCAGTTTGCTATTAATAACATACTCGCCAGTATAATTATTCCAAGCATCATTAGCGAAAGGTCGCCCGCCATGTTCCGCTATGCGTTGTCCCTCGCCGTGCCAGTCAGCCTGGCTTTTTTATTGTCTGCGTGTGGCCATGACGAGCCGGTGGCCGTCGCCGTGCGCCCGGCCATGGTGGTCAAGCCCGAGCCTTCAGCCCAGGCGACAGAGAGTTATCCCGGCGAAGTACGCGCGCGGTTCGAGCCTGACCTGGCGTTTCGCATCGGCGGTAAAGTGAGCCGGCGGCTGGTTGAAGAGGGGCAGCGGGTCAAGGCCAATCAGCCGCTGGCTGAGCTCGATCCCGAAGATGTCCGGTTGCAACTGGAAGCGACCCGGGCCCAGGTCGCTGCCGCCGAGGCCAACCTGAACCTGGTGCGCGCCGAGCGTGATCGCTACAAGACCCTGATGGAGCGGCAGATGGTCAGCCGTTCGCAATACGACAACGCCGAAAACCTCTATCGCGCAGGCAGCGCGCGACTCAAGCAGATCAAGGCCGAGTTCGATGTAGCCAGCAACCAGGCCAGCTACTCGGTGCTGCGTGCTCCCCAGGATGGCGTGGTCGCCCGCCGTGCAGTGGAAGTCGGGCAAGTGGTGTCGGCTGGGCAAACCGTCTTCACCCTGGCCACCGACGGTGAGCGTGAAGTGCTGATCAGCCTGCCGGAACAGAGCTTTGGCCGGTTCAAGGTTGGTCAGCCGGTCTCGGTGGAACTGTGGAGCCAGCCCGACCAGCGTTTCAGCGGTCGCATTCGCGAACTTTCCCCGGCCGCCGACCCCAGGTCTCGTACCTTCGCGGCCCGTGTTGCCTTTAACGCTGGCAGTGTGCCGGCCGAACTGGGCCAGAGTGCCCGAGTGTTTATCCAGACCGCCGACAAGGTGCCGCTGGCCGTGCCATTGTCAGCCCTGACGGCGGAGAACGGTGCGAGCTATGTCTGGGTGGTCAACCCTGACAGCACGGTGAAGAAAGTCCCGGTCCGGGTCGGCGCCTTTGGCGAAAAAACCGTCCCGGTGCTCGAAGGCCTCGGCGCCAATGACTGGGTGATCGCGGCGGGCGTGCACGTGCTGCTCGACGGGCAGAAGGTGCGGCCGGTGGATCGCTCCAATCGCGTCGTCAACCTGGCGGCCAAGGAGTAATCCCCGATGGGTTTCAATCTTTCCGAATGGGCGCTGCGCAATCGCCAGATCGTACTGTTCCTGATGCTGTTGCTGGCCATCGTTGGCGCGCTTTCCTACACCAAACTGGGGCAGAGCGAAGACCCGCCGTTCACCTTCAAGGCCATGGTCATTCGGACCAACTGGCCGGGAGCGACCGCCGAGGAAGTCTCGCGCCAGGTCACCGAGCGCATTGAAAAGAAACTGATGGAGACCGGCGATTATGAACGGATCGTTTCGTTCTCTCGCCCTGGTGAATCCCAGGTGACGTTCATGGCCCGTGACTCCCTGCATTCGGCGCAGATTCCCGAGCTTTGGTATCAGATCCGCAAGAAGGTCAGCGACATTCGCCACACCTTGCCGCCGGGCATCCAGGGGCCGTTTTTCAACGATGAGTTCGGCACGACTTTTGGCAATATCTACGCGCTCACCGGTGACGGTTTCGACTACGCGGTACTCAAGGATTACGCCGACCGTATCCAGATCCAGCTGCAACGGGTCAAGGACACCGGCAAGGTCGAACTGATCGGCTTGCAGGACGAAAAGATCTGGATCGAGCTGTCGAACGTCAAGCTGGCCACCCTCGGCCTGCCGATGGCGGCGGTCCAGCAGGCCCTTGAGGAGCAGAATGCGGTGTCCACCGCAGGGTTCTTCGAAACCAGCAGCGAGCGTTTGCAGCTACGGGTCTCGGGCAATTTCCAGACCGTGGAGGAGATCCGCAACTTCCCGATCCGCGTCGCCGACCGCACGTTCCGTATCAGCGATGTCGCCGATGTACGTCGTGGTTTCAACGATCCACCGGCGCCGCGCATGCGCTTCATGGGCAAGGACGCCATCGGCCTGGCCGTGGCGATGAAGGAGGGCGGTGACATCCTGGTGCTGGGCAAGGCCCTGGAAGCCGAGTTTGCCCGGATCCAGAACAATCTTCCCGCAGGCATGCAGTTGCGCAAGGTCTCCGATCAGCCGGCGGCGGTGAAGACCGGCGTCGGCGAGTTCGTCCGGGTGCTGGTGGAGGCGCTGGTGATCGTGCTGCTGGTGAGCTTCTTTTCCCTGGGGCTGCGCACCGGGATGGTGGTGGCCCTGGCGATTCCGCTGGTGCTGGCGATGACCTTTGCCGCGATGTACTACCTGGGGATCGGCCTGCACAAGATCTCCCTCGGTGCGCTGGTGCTGGCTCTCGGATTGCTGGTGGATGATGCGATCATTGCGGTGGAGATGATGGCGATCAAGATGGAGCAGGGCTTCGACCGGCTCAAGGCCGCCAGTTTCGCCTGGACCAGCACCGCGTTCCCGATGCTCACCGGTACGCTGATCACCGCGGCGGGCTTCCTGCCTATCGCCACCGCGCAATCAGGGACCGGCGAATACACCCGCTCGATTTTCCAAGTGGTGACCCTGGCCTTGCTGGCGTCCTGGGTGGCCGCGGTGGTGTTCGTGCCCTACCTGGGTGAGCGGCTGCTGCCGGACCTGGCGAAAATCCATGCAGCCAGGCATGGCAGTGGTCACGGCCAGCCCGATCCCTACGGCACGCCGTTCTACCAGCGCGTGCGGCGGTTGGTGGAATGGTGCGTGCAGCGGCGCAAGACCGTCATCACCCTGACCGTGCTGTTGTTCGTCGGCTCGGTGGTGCTGTTCCGTTTTGTACCGCAGCAGTTCTTCCCGGCGTCGGGGCGGCTGGAGCTGATGGTCGATTTGAAACTTGAAGAAGGCGCGTCCCTGAGTAACACCGCCGAGCAGGTCAAGCGTCTGGAGGCGCTGCTCAAGGATCACCCCGGCATCGATAACTATGTCGCTTATGTCGGCACCGGTTCACCGCGCTTCTACCTGCCGCTGGATCAACAACTGCCGGCGTCCAGCTTCGCCCAGTTTGTGGTGCTGGCCAAGACCATCGAAGACCGCGAGCCGCTGCGCAGCTGGTTGATCAGCACCTTGAACGAACAATTCCCGACCCTGCGCTCGCGGGTCACGCGCTTGGAAAACGGTCCGCCGGTGGGCTACCCGGTGCAGTTTCGCGTGACCGGGGAGCACATCGAGGAAGTCCGGGCTCTGGCGCGGAAAGTGGCGACGAAGGTTCGCGAAAACCCCTATGTGACCAATGTGCACCTGGACTGGGAAGAACCGAGCAAGGTGGTGTACCTGAACGTCGATCAGGACCGTGCCCGTGCCCTGGGCGTGAGCACCGCCAACCTGGCGAGCTTCCTGCGCAGTTCCCTGACCGGGTCCAGCGTCAGCCAGTACCGTGAAGACAACGAGCTGATCGAGATCCTGCTGCGGGGCACGGTGCACGAGCGCACCGAGCTGTCGTTGTTGCCGAGCCTGGCGGTGCCTACCGAGAATGGGCGCAGCGTTGCGCTGTCGCAGATCGCGACGTTGGAGTACGGCTTCGAAGAGGGCGTGATCTGGCACCGCAACCGCCTGCCGAGCGTGACCGTGCGGGCGGATATTTACGGCAAGGAACAACCGGCGTCCCTGGTGCAGCAGATCTTCCCGACCCTGGATCCGATTCGTGCCGAGCTGCCGGACGGTTATCTGCTGGAAGTCGGCGGTACGGTGGAGGATTCGGCCCGTGGACAGAAGTCGGTGAATGCCGGGGTGCCGTTGTTCATCGTCGTGGTGTTGACGCTGCTGATGCTGCAACTGCGCAGCTTCTCACGCACGGCGATGGTGTTTCTGACCGCGCCTCTGGGCTTGATCGGCGTCACGCTGTTCTTGCTGGTGTTCCGCCAGCCGTTCGGGTTCGTCGCCATGCTCGGCACCATCGCGCTCTCGGGAATGATCATGCGCAACTCGGTGATCCTGGTGGATCAGATCGAGCAGGACATCGCAGCCGGGCTCACGCCTTGGCAGGCGATCATCGAAGCGACCGTGCGCCGTTTCCGACCCATCGTGCTCACCGCACTGGCGGCGGTGCTGGCGATGATCCCGCTGTCGCGCAGCCTGTTCTTCGGCCCGATGGCCGTGGCGATCATGGGCGGGCTGATCGTGGCGACGGCGTTGACGCTGTTGTTCCTGCCGGCGCTGTATGCGGCGTGGTTCAGGGTCAAGAAGGCCTGACACGCCACTGCACTCCGAAACTGTGGCGAGGGAGCTTGCTCCCGCTCGGTTGCGCAGCAACCGCAAACGCTTGGGGCCGCTGCGCGGCCCAGCGGGAGCAAGCTCCCTCGCCACAGGTCATGTAGTTTGTCAGGTATGTAGTATTTTCATCGCGAGCAGGCTCCCACAGTTTGTTTTATGTGGGGGCTTAGAGCGTCCCGAACACCTTCTTCGCCAGGCTGGTCGCCGCGGCAGCCGGGTTTTGGCGAATGGTGGCTTCCTGTTTGCCGATCATTTCGAACAACCCGTCCAGCGCCTGTTCGGTCACGTAGTTCTCGATGTTCGCGCTCTTGGCGTCCACCACGCCGAGGGACGCGGCCTGGCCGGCGAAGGTGTTGTATTTCTGAGCCAGACCGACCTTGTCGGTGGCTTGCTTGACGATGGGCAGGAACTTGGCGCGGATCTGCTCGCGGCTGCTCTTGTTCAGGTATTGCGTCGCCGAGTCATTGCCACCGCTCAGGATGCCCTTGGCATCGTCCACGCTCATGTTCTTCACCGCGTTGACCAGGATCGGCTGGGCCTGGACCACCGCCGCTTCGGCGGCCTGGTTCATGCTGGTTTCCAGTTGATCGACCTGTTCGCCCATGCCGAAGGCCTTCATCTTGCTGGCGACTTTGCCGAGCTTGCCCGGCAGCTCGATCTTCACGTCCGGGTTATTGCTGAAACCGCCCGGCGTGCCCAGTTGCTTGACCGCCACTTGCGCGCCCTGGGTCAGGGCATCCTTGAGGCCGCCGGTGGCATCCTTTTGCGACAGGTCGCCCAAGGACAGGGCCATGGCGTTGGCGCAGATCAGCAGGCCCGCGCACAGGCCGGTGAAACGGAGGGTAGAACGGAACATGGTGGCGTCCTTGAAGAAGTTTGGAGAGGCAATCAGCGTGCGGCGTTGACGCGGATCTTCAACGGTTGCGGGTCCTTACCGTCGAGCTGCACGGGGTGTTGCTCGGTGGTGATGAACATCAACTGGCCGTCCGCCTCGATGCGGGCGCTGACGGCGTAGCGATGGCCGGGCTTGACCCGGGTGGGATCATAACTGAGGTGGAACGGCAGTGGGACCTGGCCGTTGACCGGGCCGCTCTGCTCGTCGAGCACCACGGCTGGCGCGTCGGCCAGCGAGACATCCTGCAGGCTCACGCTCAAGGTGGCGTTGGGCGGCAGGGCGATGCGTTGCAGGTAGAAGACTTCACCGTCCAAGGACGCGACGGTGGCGGTAGGGGATGGCGCCGATTGGCAGGCGGCCATCAGGGCGATGGATGCAAACAGAGCGATT